>CAZLUT010000031.1:0-22300 GCA_964562805.1 uncultured bacterium
GAACGCGTTTTTAATTTTTAACGCCCATGCTTCTAGAGTTTTATAACTATACCCCCTAACCTCAACCACAATCGGCTCTCCACCAGCACCTCCAAAAGAAAATTCACTTTCTTGAATCAAATACTGGACAGCAGCTCCCTTCAGATCCATCTTATCAATAATTTTTTTAATATCCTGCACCACTTCGCTCGAAGATTTTTTGCGCTCCGACTTTAAATTGACCAATATTTGACCTTGATTCGACCTGAGAGCCTCAACGGCTGAAGCGCTATCGTCCCCCCCTTTTGTTGAACCGACACTGACAGCCATATTCTGGACTTGAGGGACATTTAAAATGGCTTTTTCAATTTCGGAAACAGACTGATTAGTCACATCCAGACGCGTTCCTACAGGCATATCAACTTTTATGATAAACTGGCCTTGATCAATCTTCGGCATTACTTCGCGGTCGAGAGACAGTAAGATATTAAATCCCAAAAAGCACAAAACAAATGCGGTGATGGCTACTAAGGAAAATATCCGATTTTGTTTTTTTGGCAGAGCTGTCTTAAAAAACCGGTCAACCTTTCCTTCTTTGGCCAGGTCGAAGGCTGCTTTTTTGGGTTTCATGAACAAAGACGCTAGCGGTGTCAAAATCAAGGAAACTCCTAAGGATAGTGTTAATGAAAAAACAACGGTCCACGATAAATCCTTAAAAAGCTGGCCTGATACGCCCGGGACAAACAAAATTAAAGGAAAAAAAACAGCGACGCTCGATAGGGTTGATGAAAAAACAGGCCACACCACTTCCCCCGTGCCTTTTACGGCTGCTTTCCGGGGTGAGAGGCCTAGTGTTCGTAAACGATAAATGTTTTCGACAACTACAATACTATTATCCACCAGCATTCCAACACCGAGTGCCAAGCCACCCAGCGACATCACGTTAATACTGATACCTTGAAGATACATTAAAAAGAAAACGCCCATAAGAGAAAGCGGTATAGTTAGGGTAACTGTCGTTGCGCTCGCCAAACTCCTTAGAAAAACAATAAGAGATATAAAAGCAAGGGCGCCCCCCTGGAGACCGTTATTCCTAACGGCATCAATTGCGCCGCGAATAAAAACAGAGCTGTCATAAATTACTTCGAGCTCAATCCCGCGGGATTCCAATTCCTCAACCAATAAAGCAAGGGCCATCTTAACTTTTTCTACAACATCAATAGTATTCGCCCCGGCCTGCTTTTGAATCGATAAAGAAACATTATCCTTTCCGTTATAGCGGGAATAACTTGTTTTTTCTCTAAACGTATCTTCCACCTCGCCAATTTCATTAAAAAGAATTAAGCGGCGATCAAACCTTTCTTGCTTTTCATCAACTCGCTGGGACGAAATAGTTTGGCGGGGATCCACCATACTTTCTCTTTCGATAAATTTTTTCTTCTGCATTTTTTGAAATTTATCGATACGATCAGTTCCCGCGACCGAATACTCAATATCAGTTACCGTCCTAAATTCTCCCACCGTTCGAATTAGGTATTCATACAAACCTTTTTTAATGGAACCCGCCGGATATGACAAATTAGCCTGTTCTAATGCATCAATAATGGAGAGTAGCGATAAATTGGAAGCTTGGAGTCTTCCCTGATCCACCTCAACCAAAACTTCGCGGTCAAGTCCGCCGCTCACCTGAACCGAGGCAACCCCTTCAACTTTTTCCAAGTTGGCCTTAAGAGTTTTATCGGCGATCATTTTTAAATCAACCGGCGTATAAGGACCGGTAACCGACATAATCATGACAGGTTTGGCCAAGGGATCAAATTTCATCACGACCGGGTCTTCCGCCTCCTTGGGAAGCCTATCTTTAACAAGATCAACTTTCTCTCTCAATGCCAAAGCAGCAAATTCGATATCTGTCCCCCACGTAAAAGAAGCGGTGACAACGCTCAATCCCTCGCGTGAGGTAGAATTAAGCGCCTTTAAACCAGAAACTGAACCAACTGCTTCCTCAATCGGTTTTGTGATTAGAGTTTCAATTTCTTCGGGGGCCGCGTTTACGTAAGGAGTGACAATTGTCAACTGAGGAAATGTAACGGTCGGGTAAAGCTGCATCGGCATTCGCTGGAGCGCAATAACACCCAGAAGGACGATCCCGAGCAGAATCATCACAACCGCAACTTTCTTATTAATTGAAAATTCTGCGATATTCACAGCTCTATCCCTTCAGTTGTTTTAATTTTGAATTTATCGCAGGCATTAAACGGATAGCTTATATTTCGGCCTCTTGAATCTCTAACAATTTAATCTCTGAACCATCTTGAAGTTTTTCAAGATTGGTAATCGCTATCAAATCCCCTTCAACCAAACCTTCTTCGATCTGCGAGTAGTCAGGCCGTCTATAACCTACCGTAATACCCCGTTTCGAAACAGTGTTTGTTTCCTGGTCGATTACAAAAACTTCCGTGTCCCGGTCTTTACCGATAATCGCGTCCGTCGGAATAACCAACGCATTGCGTTTACTGTAGAGAAGCACGCGAATTCTGGCAAACATTCCAGGCAGGAGTTCTCCCTCAGGATTTTCAATGCGAATGCGCGCAGTTGCCGTGCGGCTGGCGCCTGCTACAACGGGTGAAATGTTTTCGATCGTACCTTCAAAGGTTTGATCAGGATAAGCATCTGTATAAATTTTTGCCTTTTGTCCCAAAGAAATCTTATTCATTTCCCGTTCAACAACACCAAACTCAGCCTGAACATAGTCAACTTGAATATGGGATCCAACGAGCGTATTGGGCGTTACGATTTCGCCCTCTTCAATATTAAGTTCTCCGATCATACCGTCAGTTGGCGCATATAAGTTTGATTTTTCCAGAGTTGATTCGTTGGCTTTTAACTCCAAATGGGCAACATCCACATCGTATTTGGCGCTATCATGCTCTAACTTTACTTTATTTAAGGTGAGCTCAGGTATCGCTCCAATGGCAAACAGTTTTTCATGCTCATCAATTTTTTCCTGAGCCATAGCAAGAGCTGTTTTTGCTTTTTTATGCTCCGTCTGCGCCCGTTTCAACCGCAGTAAAATATCATCCTGTTTCAATGATATAAGAAGAGCTCCTTCTTCGTATCGCTCTCCTTCCCGATAATTGATTGAATTAATAATTCCCGGTACTTCAAAGCTGAGTTTGAATTCAATAGCGCCCTTAATCGTACCTAAGGCATTTAACGAATCCTCATAGTTAAAACGTCCGACTTTAAAGGCTTTAACACCGATGCGAGGTGCTTCTGTTTTCTTGTCAACCTTAAGAGATGCCTTATCAGGCTTGAGCTTGCCGAAGAAAACATTTTTTACTAAAAATATCAAACCGATCAGAAGTAAAGCTATTAAAACCCATTTCAAATTTTTCTTCATAAAATTAATGGGCGGCTCTTTTTTGAGAAGCTCCTGAACTTTTTTGCCCTTTTCTTGAATGGGCGATATAATTTTGGGTCTCGACTTATGTTCGTTTTGGTTTTCGTCTGTCACGATTCACTCCCTTGCTTTGACTTAAGGTCAATTAATTCATGTATTGGCACCAGATCCTGCAAGCCGACGGCATGATTCAAATCCGCTTTTGCAAAAAAGTAATCAGCCATTGCATTGTGATATTCGTCCCTTTGGGTTGTAAGATCCTGTAAAGTTTCCATGTATTCCGACAATTGAATTTCGTTTTGGTCTAATTTTAATTTTGATAATTGAACCGAGCGCTCATGATAATCCAACCCCTTCGTAATTGCTTGAAGTTTAATAATGGCGGAACGGTAACCGTAAAAAGCCTCAACCACCTCTCTAACCGCTTCACGTTCTGCCGAGTCATATGCTTCCAACTGCTCAACAGTGTCAAGCTCGGCCTGCTTCACATCCTCAAACTGTTCCAAATTATCGAGAAGTGCAGCGGAAAAAGAATTGTATGTTTTAGTCGTTCCTTGTCCACCTTGGAACGTTGTGACGGATGGTGCAGTTTGCTCTCTAGTGAAATTATGTTCCATGGTGCTTCCGCCTAAGTTCCATTTATTCACAATCATCAGCTTAAAATCACGTCCAAACGGTGGCGTTATCCGAGGGCTACCATCTGGGTTAACACCCGAGTACATAAAATCACGCTTCTGTCCCATATTAAGGGTTAATTCGGAGGTTGGCAGCCATTTTCCTTTCACTGCCTTCTCCGCGTAACGGTTGGCAATAAGCAAGTTTTCTTCCACCTTAAGATCGGGGCGATGCTCATAGGCTAAGATCAAAAAATCATCCAATGTAGCTTCGTCTCCAAATTTTAATTTACCGGCCTCGATCTTCACTTCGCGGCCGAAATTTTCTATCAGCTTTAAATTTTCAGAATCTGTTCCGTAAAGCGGGGTCACATCAATTTTTGTTTGTGGATTAATGCGGAGCACTTTTTTGAGCTCGAGTGCCGCGGTTTCTTTCTCGCCCCAGAGCGTTTCTCTTTCTGATAAGACCTCTGCGTGAATTTTTTGAACATTCAAATTCTCAATCTCTGAAATCAATCCTTCTTTTTTCTTACGATCGCTCATCTCGGTATATCTTTGAGATGCTTCGGCTAAGTCAACGTGGTTTTGGTACACCAAATTGGCCCGAGTCAATTCAAAATAAGCCAGCATAGTGTCATAAATCGCTGTATTAACCGCTTCTTGAATTTCTTCGATGGCCGCTTTGCGGTTGTGTTTAACCTTAAGAACGGAATTAACCAAGCTAAACCCCTGAAAAAGAGGCTGTTTCATATCAAAGCTAAAAGTATTGTCCTTGTAACGACCACCTGTTAAAGAGCCGAACTCCCAATGGTACATAAATTTGAATTCAGGAAACAAATCTCGAATTGCGCTCACAAATTTTCGGGTCTGAAGAGACTTTTTTGTCCTGGCGATTTCCTTGGGGATCGAAACCGCGATGCCTCGCTCAACCGCATCGGGAAGATTGAGCATGTTTGGCTGAGGCCCCTTGGCGATGAGCTCAATATTGAGGGGTGTTTCATGAAAAGGAACAGGCCCCAAAGTAAGATTCGTCAGACGCTCTGCTGAACGCTCAATAAGCCCCTTTGCTTTTGCTGATTTGGGTTCAGATACCAGCACTTCTTTTTGTTTTGTTCTTTTCTGTTGACTCAGCTTCTTTTTAGCTTCGGTGAGCGCATCTTCTTCGGCCTTTTTCTTTGCTTTGGCTTCAGCTTTTTTTCTGGCTTCAAGAAGCGCTTTTTCTTTTTTTGCTTTTTCCTGATCCTCTTTTGCTTTAATTCTCGCTTGTTTTCTCAGCTCTTCCTTGCGCTTCTTCTCTTCCAGTTTTTTCTTACGCTTTTCGGCTTCGATTTTTTTCTTTCGCTCTTTTTCGAGTACCTTCTGCCGCTTCAATTCTTCTTCTTTTGCTTTTTCTTCGGGTGTTTTGGGTTTGATACCAAAAACCTTTTGCCAAAATGTTTGTTTCGATTTCGTCGCGTCGGTAGGTTTGATTTTTTCCTGAACTTTAGCTTCGGGCTGGATCACTTTTTTCTTGGGCTCGATAGGAGGTTTTGTAGGCTTCTCAACTTTTTTTACTTCTCGCTCAGATGATCTGACTTCGGTCTTTTTCTTTGCCACCCTTTGCCGTAACACTTCAATCTCTTCCTCAAGGGCTTTATTTTCTTGGATAAGCGTGCTTAGCGGGCCTTTAGAACTTAACTGAGCTGCAGGAGGTCCCTCAGAGGCCGCGAATAATAAATCGGCGACGGGGGCTGTTGAAATTTGTACAAAAAAGAAGGTAGCGGTAATGTAGGAAATTTTCCGTATTAGATTCCAATCAAAAAACATTACACCCCTCTTTTTGTGCCGATTATAGCTATCTTTTACAGGTAACGTCAACGACCACCTATATAGTATATATACGACGATAAATACCAAGGTATTTAACTATATTTATGGGTCGTATAGAGATAGCAACTAAGGGTTAAGATCTTTAAATAATGCCGAGGGCGTATCTTTTAGACGAGTTGCCCACCACAAGGGTGGGCGTCTCATATGGAATTATTATTCAACACTGCCCTTTGGGCAGATGTGAGGTTGCGGCCAATTTACGAGACTAATCATAGATGAGCTAGTTTACGAACAAGGAACGCACTGTTTGAGTATAAAAGATACGCCCGAGGCATGTTGCTTGCCTCTTTTATTCTTTCCTATTAAACTTATTGCATGACAAATGCTATTGGTCTTAATTTAAGACGTTTTCGAGATAAGCGAGGGTTTACTTTAAAAGAGCTATCTAAGAGAAGTTCGCTTAAGCTCAGCACACTTAGCGCTATTGAAAAGGGGCGTATCAAGTCCCCTTCACTCCAAAACTTGAAAGTAATCGCAAAAGCTTTAGAGATACCGCATGATTTGCTGCTCGAAACACCCGGTGAAACACCATCGCTATTTAAAGGAGATTTAAAAGGAACGCTTGAACTCAAACTTAATCAGGATGGCCTTAATCTAATCTCCTATACCCCGCCCCTTTCGGAACTTTTTATCGGAAAAGCCGTCTTAAAACCAAAAAAAACTTTTGATTTTAAAAAATTTCCTAATCTTTCTTTTGTTTTTATTGAAGTTATTTTTGGAAAATTAGAGATTAAGCATGAAACAAATCTCCTACTCCTGACTGAGGGTGAAAACTGTTCCATTCGTTCGCCTCAGAGAAAAAGTATTCAAAACCCTTTTCAAACAAAAGAAACTTCTTTTCTGATAGTCTCCCGACCTTCTTTAATCAGCGCGCATCTTGAGAGCCAAAAACCTTTAGCTTAAGCGCCCGCCACCATAAAGAATCCGGCCTACTTTCGGTAGTGCTCTTTTCGATGCAGACGGGATTACCGATTTGCCTCAAACGTTTTATTTCTTCAGATTCGGTCACGGCACTCAAAATAATTACAGGAAGCAGCTGGTCTTCCAAGCGAATCTGCCTATAAAACTCAGCGCCTCCCAAGCCAGGCATCTTAAGATCAAGTATCATAACGTCTGGCCGCGCCGCTTTAAAAAGCTTTAAGGCCTCAAAACCATTTCGAGCCGTCCTAACTTCTGTGTGAGGTCTATTTTTATTTTCCCAACTTTCTTTGATTAAGGCACAAAAATCTTCATCATCATCAACAACTAAGCAGTTCCAGGAATCTTTCAATAAATCTAGGTTACTTAAAATTTCTTTGGTAATTTCCGGCATTTGAAAAGTCTTATCAAGCCTTCCGCACCATGACACATCCTCCAACTCACCGCTCCCTAATTTAAAAAGTTTGCGGTTCTGATGTAGATTTTTATCTGCTGCAAAGCCAGGTGTAATGAAGCCGATTTGAAATACTTGATCGGACTTTTTAAGGTCAGCTTCCTTAGAAAAATTCTGATACGTAACGGCCGTCTCTTCGAAATACTCTTCCAGCTTCTCTACCCAATCCGGATCATCCGTCAAAGAATAAGCTGACGTAGGTTTTAATATCGTTTTATTCAAGCCGCTCTTATCCCAGCAGACGATCTATTTCGTTTTTAATTAAATCCAAATCAAAGGGTTTTTGGATAAAACTATCCCGCCCTAAACTTTCGGCATCATCAATTAATTGCTGGTCGACGTAACCGGTGGCTACAATAACCCGCATCCCGGGAAATTCTGCTTTTGCCTGCTTTAAAATTTCAAGACCTGAGATATCGGGTAATTTCAAATCAGTAATCACAATGTCAGGGTGAAACGTCTTAAGAAGCGACAGTCCCCTTTCGCCATCCAGCGCCACCTCAGCTTCAAAATCCTCTTCTTCTAAATAATCTTTCAATTCATCCACAATCCCGGCCTCATCATCAATTATTAGAACCTTCTTTTTTTGACTATTCATGAAAGATGCGCCTCACCTTTCTTTTCTTGGTAGATCGGGAGTCGAACAATAAAAATCGAACCTTGCCCCATTTTACTCTCAGCCGTAATAGTTCCGCCGTGGAGCTCAATAATGTGTTTGCACATGTAAAGACCAAGCCCCTGCCCTTTTCCCTCTTGCTTTGTCGTAAACCGAAACCCAAATATTCTTTTAAGTGTTTCCTCGTTCATTCCGCTACCATTATCACGGAACCTAATAAGTGCCATTCGCTTATCGTGCGGGTCCAACTCGGCACTCACTTGAATCACCCGGCGCCCTTGTTCTGACATCGCATGAAAAGCATTAATAAAAATATTCAAAAAAACCTCTTGAAGACGCTCTAAATCCCCCACAATCAACGGTAAATTGCTCGGTATATTAATTGATATCTCAGTTCCGGATAAATTATCCAAATACGTCTGGAATTGCACAAGAGGCAACGTCTCTTCCAAAATAATCTTTAAACTTAAAGGTTCTACCTTCCCCTTTTCATGCCGTTTTAATAGACCGGTCAATGTGTTTACAACCGCCTTGATTCGGTTGATATTATTTTCCATCTTGGGAAAAAATTCTTCCACCTCCTTCAGTTTGAGATCAGGTTCTTTTCTTAATTTCAGCACAATTCGGTTCACATGCATCTGAAGAATCGTGAGCGGATTATTAACTTCATGTCCAACTGATGAGGCGAGGCGTCCGAGAGTTGCCATTTTTTGTTCATGAATCAACTGGGCTTGCGTATTCTGCAATTTTTTATTAGCTTCTTCAGTGTCGTGAAGTGCCAATTGAAGTTTTAAGGAAGCGCTATTAAGCTGCTCATTTATCTGCTGTAATTCGTAATTACGCTTAATCGCCTCATCATAAAGCCTTGCGTTCTCGATCGCGATCGCGGACTCCTGAGCTAAGGTATAGAAAAGATTTAAATCAGGATCTGTATAATAATCTCCTGATTTCTTTTCACCCAAAACTAAAAAGTATTTGAGCGCCCCGCCTAAAAAGGTCGGTACACATACCCGGACTCCCAAATCTTTCATCTCCTGAATAACCTGTTCGATTAACGCGTGGCTCCATTTTGTTTTCATCCCGGCTTCGTGGTATAAAAAATCAATTTTATCAATATCAAGAGCTTCTTTGGTTTCCGAAAAAAAATAGACCAGCGCACTTTCCGCTTTTATCGTCCGCGTGATTCTCTCCCCATCGTACCCTCTGGCGTAATGAAGCAAAAAATCTTCTTTTTCACTATCCCGCAAATAAACCGCCGCACTCTTAATCCTAGCCCTTCTTGTCATAAAATGAATCACAAGACCCAGTAAATGCTTGAGGCTTTGTATTTGTGAAAGCCCCCGACTGGCATCCTTAAGGATTTTTTGATAGTCAAATTTTTTCTGAAAAAGATGTTTATCGGTAATTTGCACCAAAAAAGAATGCAAACGGTTAATAACTATAGCGAGAAAAGCGGCTACGGCCGTAAATATTAAAAAGCGGGCCGGACCGGTTACCACCTGCCCCAAGACATCTGTCATCAAAAATGACAGAAAAGCAAATATACCAAAAAAGAATGAAAAGATACCCGCAAAGACGAGCGTCTTCTTGATAATGACTTCGATTTCCATTGCTCGGTATCTTAAAATCGCATAAGTCATCATACCCATATAGATGGGAGCTAAACCATTGCCAATCGGCGGAATCGGAATGTTATACCAGAGAAAAAAATTGGTACTCCCGCCTGCATACCCGATAATCATTCCAATCAAAACCAGCACAATTTGCTTACGCCTTAAGTCGCGACTCGCTTTGATTGCGTGGATCAAAAGATAACAGGCGTAACAGGCGTTCCATAAAAAGAAAGCTAAGACCAAATGAAAAACAATGCCGGGCACCGGCCAAAATGAGAAAATATTTCTTGGCTCAACTGCGCTTACAACTAGAGGGGTGGTTAAGTCAAGCAAAGCAAAAACAATTGTTACCACATAGCATATGTATACATACCGCCGGTGACGGTGGTACTGATCCGTCCAGGTAACGACAAAATCTAAGAAAAGTGGCGGAATGCACATGGCGCCCAAAAATAAGATACGCGCCCAGAAAATTGCCTCTGATTCACTTTTTGAGAGCTGCCAAAAAAAGTACCCGTAGCTCCAAACAGCTACCATTAGGTTGAAAAGAAAATATTTTACATTAACCGGGTTCTTTGGACTCTTCCAAAGAACAAAAGTACCGAGAATGGTACTTGTGATTGCATTAATCAATCCTGTAATTGCGTAGAAGACCATAAACTAACCTGTTTAGTTAGGCTGATTGAATAAATTTTTTTTATCTAAAATCCACACTCAGGCTTGCTTCCGTTATTGCTCGCAACAATGTATTGCATAATGCCCTGCTGCTCATAGTGAAACATCAATTGCTTGTTCTTAAATCCGCTTTTAAGAAATATCTTTCTAAAGCTATCGGGGTCCCGATAGAGTAAATCCCATTTTCCAACCAGTTCCATAAAGTGAAACGAGGAATTGCTGTACTTATCCTGCACATCAGAAACAGCTAAAACTCCATCTGAAGAAAGCATTTTTTTCAGATTAGCGATCAGTCCCGTTGATAGCCTTTCGTTTAGATAATCAAAAAGCCCTGTTGAATAGATGAAGTCATATTTTTCAGGAAAATAATCTTCGATTCTCTTTTTAAACGACATCTTAATAGCATTCTTTTCTACAAATCGAAAACGCTCATCCCCCTCAAACCGTTCAGCCGAAAACTTAAGCGCTTTTGGGTCCGAATCAACACATGTAAAGTTTACCTTTGTTAGATCAACCGAATTTTCTGAAATCAACTCCTTAAGCTCTTGGCAAGGGCCGCAGGCTAAGCTTAAAATTTTTATAGGCTTTTTTTTCTTTTTCTTAATGTAGCCACGAACAAGATTTTTGAAATCTTCTTTTCGATTTCTTACGGCCACTGCAATGGTCGACATTTGAACATAGTTATCGAAGAGCCGTCCAAAGCCATTTGTTCGTGGGTGATCTATATACAGGTCATACATCATCTTAAAGTCCCCGGCATACCCATAAGGTTTTTTTTGACTCCAAGTGACCAATTCACCATAGGTGAAATGTTTTTCAAGCTTACCGCGGAAAAGTTGTTTTAATTTTTCAACTGCTTTTAAATCTTTCTTTATCACCTTCTCTTTTTCATACAGCATGATGTCCCTGAAAATCCCGTTAACCTCCTGATTGAATTCACTCTGATATCGACCCCACTCTTCCGGCTCTTTCTCTAACGCTGAACGAAATTCATCCGCCATTTGGCGATATTGTTTGATTTTAGAGAGCAATGGCATCATTGGATGCACAATGCGGATATTATCTTTTACCATTATTTTCTATTCATCCTTTCTTGGAACAATCATGCCTAATAGGTCTTCCTGATCACTGCTACCAAGGCCAAAACGGTAAGTTACATTAAACGAAAACACATTAATAAAACTTTGATACTTACCCTCTGCTATTACACCGCTCGCATTACCTATGCTTGTCTGGTCGGTGGTGCGATCCGCAAACGGCTCAGCTAAATAAGTCATATCGATGGTTAAATTTTTATAGTTAAGCCCGAGGCCAACGCTAAATCCATTACGGGCCGCATCGGGAATCACAGGTCCAGCATTACCATCACGTCCCGGCGCTTGAAAGAAAAAATAACCGCCCCTTAAAGTAACGTATTTATTAATTTCCCAGTCACTTCCCATCATAAAACTAAAGGTGTTGTGGTAACCGCGAGGAATTGGTGTAAGCGCTGATAAAACCGGATTGGGATTACCAATCGCAAACTCTTGGTGATCAAAAGTCTGCCACCCCGTCCAACCAAAATCGAACTCAATATCCCAGTTGGGAGTAATTTTGTATTGATAGCCGATAGTCGCATTAGGCGGCAAAACAATATCCGTATTAATTCCTGTTTTAAAATTTTGACCGCCAAAAATTGCAAGCATCACGGGCCCCTGAATATTCTCGGTGGTAAGGTAACCCTTATAGGCTAATCTTGCGGCTGATCTATAATAAAAGCCAATTTGATTTTTCTTGTTAAGTTTCCAAAGGGCGCCAATATTCCATCCCCAACCATTACCATCCGCATCCAATTTAAGATTCGCATCGGGAAGTGCGGGAAATCCCGGAACCACACCTTGAGTCACTCGTGTAGAATTAACCTTGGCCCATTGTGTAAGGCTGGAATCGTAGTACATAGCTCCAGCACCCACGGAAATCTTAGGTGTCAACTGAATTGATCCGGAAATATTGTATGCAAGAACCATTAATTCATTCTTATAACCCACATAGCGAAAGGGTGATGTGCTGCTATAGTGGTTTTTGAGTCCATAGGGTGCATTGATTCCAAATCCGATATGGAGCGGTAATTTCGGCACTTGCACAGTAGTGTAAAAGTTTGGGGAAAGAACCAGCTTACTCGCACTCCGTGTATTGACGCCGCCGGGAGCCGCATAATATTTTGTAATCAGGTTAATACCGGCAAACCCGCCTGATACCTGAATACCCTCAAGCTGTGAAATACCTGCTGTGTTATATGCTAAGGCCGATGGGTCGTCCGCACGCGCTGTAAAAGCGCTACCGCGGCCAAGCCCTTTAGCGCTATGCGAAGCGTTCTCAAAACCTCCTGAGCCAACAGCAAAACAGACGCCTGGCGTAAAAATCACTGATAAGGATAAAATTCCAACAAAAATTATCTTTAATTTCATCTTATTTACCTCAAATTAACAAAACTCGACACACTCCCTTAATGTTTGTATCGTCCTCTTCTGCCTAAAACTATACTTATTTTTATAGGGACATATGGCTCAGATCCAAGATCTCAGATCTAAGATCTGAGGGATCAGTTTTTCTTCGTTGAGTCTTTTAGGATTTTAAGAGCTTTATCGGCCTGCCGATTAAGAACCTCTGCCATTTTTTTGGATGACTTTTTCTTTGTGGAAGGTGGTAATTCGTGGTTTTTCAGTTTATCCAGGTAATTCCAGGTAAAAGCCTGGATTAAAAATAAGGGGTTTTTTAAATCATGAACAAGCTTGTTTTTCCAATTTTTCTGCTTAGCTTGCTCTCTTCGATACCATCTCTCATAAAGCTCCCGGCTCCTTTTCTTTAGAAATCGCCGGCTAACGATAAAAGACACGACAGCTCCCAGTAAAAAACCAAATACAGCAACACCTAAAAACGCAACGAACAACTTCATATCAAAAAATACCCGGTGGGAAAGGTAAATGCAAGCCGGACTAGTGGTTAGTGGTTAGTGGTTAGTGGTTAGTGGTTAGGCTATCACCTACCCCCTAACACCCAACACCTTTTCTTATATTTTTTCGTAAATACCCTTGATTTTAGGGATAGCGGAAGATAGGTCGACCTTAGTTGTCTCTCCGGTTTTACGCACTTTCACTTCAACGCAATCTTCTTTTAAATTCCGGGGGCTTACAACAACCTGCAAAGGTATTCCAATGAGATCTGCGTCATTAAATTTAACACCGGCTCTCTCCTCGCGGTCATCCATCAAAACTTGAAACCCGGCTTTTTCCAGAGATTCCTCCAGGTCATTAGCCACATCAATATTAGTTTGATCTTTTTCGTTGAGCAACAGAATCTCAATATCAAATGGTGCTAAAGGTTTCGGCCAAATCATTCCCTTCTCATCATGAGATTGCTCAATCGCAGCCGCCAAGACCCGGTTTACCCCAATTCCGTAACAGCCCATAATAATATCTTTTTTCTTTCCTTCGCGGCTGAGGTATTGGGCTTTCAGGGCTTGACTGTAACGAATGCCCAATTTAAAAATATGACCCAGCTCCATAGCATTTTCTATTGTCACAGAACTTTGACACTTGGGGCATCTGTCTTCAGCTGTCGCATACCGAATATCACCAATCAACGCCGGTTTAAAATCTCGATTAATATTTACATTCCTAAGGTGCTTATCTTTTTCATTAGCACCTGTAACCCAATTTTTTTCTTTCCCGGCGGCTAAATCTAAGATGATATCGATATTCTTTGTTCCGCTCGGCCCTAAAAACCCTATCGGGCACTCTGTTAACTTTTCGATCTCCTCGGCTGAAGCCATCTCAAGATGTGCGGCGCTAAGCAATCTTTTCAGCTTAGCCTCATTCACATCATGATCCCCTCTCAAACACACCATCACGGGCCCCTTCTCCGTCTTATACAAAATTGCTTTTAGAAATTTGCTGGCCTTAATCTTGAGAGTTTTTGATAAATTATCGATTGTCGTAATTCCGGGCGTTGAGATCGCCTCGATATCCCCTTCTTTTTCCTGAGGCACATCCGATTCCGGAATGAAGCTTTCGGCAATTTCGAGGCTTGCTTGATAGGAGCAATTTTTACAAATCACTATCTTATCTTCCCCGTACGGAGTTTTTACCATGAACTCGTGAGATACTTTTCCGCCCATCAGTCCCGGGTCCGCGCTGACCGGAATAATCTCAAGACCTGATCTTTTAAAGAAATTAAGATAGGCTTTATGCATTTTTTGATAATTAACATCTAACCTCTCTTCATCCTCATCAAAACTATAAGCATCTTTCATTAGAAATTCTTTTGACCGGATAATGCCAAATCGGGGCCTTGCCTCATCCCTGAACTTGCCCTGAATTTGATAAAGCATGAGCGGCAGATCTTTGTATGACTTTACGGATTCAGCTACAATCTGTGTAATGACTTCTTCGTGAGTTGGGCCTAAAACATATTCCATTCCCGATCGATTTTTAAAAGCAAATTTATCCTCGCCTAGGGTGTCATAGCGCCCGCTTGACTTCCAAATTTCAGCGGGATGTAATGCTGGCATAATAAGCTCGCTTGCTCCCGCCCGATTCATTTCATCTCTCAGTATATTGATTACTTTTTGAAGCGAACGAAATCCTAACGGCAGGTAGGCATAGATTCCGGCCGATAATTTCTTGATGAAAGCAGCTCTCAACATCAGACTGTGACTTGGCGCTTCTGCATCCCGCGGCTCTTCGCGCAGTGTATTAATAAAAATTTCTTTCCAACGCATTGTTTTTATTTCCCAAAAATTGCTTTAATTTTAGCAAGAATTTCAAAGTTCTGAACATCATTTATTACAACAAATACCATAAGCCCTATCAAACACACAAAACCAACCTGCGTAATCCTCTCCTGAACGATTTGATTAATCGGTTTTCGCCTTACAGCTTCAAAGCCCAAAAAAAGAAGATGGCCGCCGTCCAGAGCCGGTATCGGTAATAAATTAATAATAGCTAAATTCACAGAAAGAAGCGCCATTAACTGCAAAAGAGAAATAATTCCCTGTTCCGCTGTTTTGCCGGTTATTGCCATAATCCCGACGGGACCGGCAATATTGCGGAAGCTTATCTCACCTGTAATGAGTCCCCATAAAATCCGGTATGTAAGCACTGTATAAGTAACCACAGCTTTTCCGCTGTCTCTTAATGCCGGAAAAAATGATAATTTTTCGATTTCAAATTGATCTGAGGGTTTAATCCCTATCCTTTTGATTTTTTGTTTACTTTTTCCGCCAATATCAACACTGTCTTGCTTTGATTCAACTGTGATTGGTAAAAGCTTTCCTTCGCGATTGATCTCAAGATGGATTGAACTTTCTTTGCTGGTAATAATCGCTAAAGTGAGCGCATTCCAATCATCAACGCCCTTTCCATTAACTGAAAGTATCTCATCACCGGGCAATACTCCAGCTGCCTTAGCGGGATAATCTTTAACCAACCCCCCGACAACAGGTTTCATAATAGGCCGTCCCACCAAAAAAATAATCATAAAGAGAATAAATGCCAATACAAAATTCATAAAAACACCCGCTGAAACAATCAATGCCTTCGCGGGTACCCCTTTAGCCATATAGTCATCATGCGCAAGCTCTTTTCCATTTAATTCTTCAGCTGATTCTCCCTTAGGTTTTACAAAACCTCCGAACGGAATCAAAGAAACCGCAATGCGGGTTTCTTGATAGTTGAAGTGAAAAATTTCCGGCCCAAATCCGATCGAAAACTTTTCGACAGCGACACCCACCTGCTTACAGGCAAGAAAATGACCAAGCTCATGAACAAAAATTAAAACCCCTAAAACGATTAGAGTCGGAATTAAGCTAAATAGAAATCCGTCCACCCATTATCTCCTCTGTTTTACATCTCGCCCACCTATCCGCTTCCAAAATATCCGATAAGCCGGGATTGCTCTTTGATTGATGCTGGTCTAAAACCTGCTGAATTAACTGTGTAATTTCTAAAAATTTTATTTCTTCTTTCAAGAAAAGGTCTACCGCGACTTCATTGGCAGCATTCAATGCGGCGGGCATTGTCCCTCCGGCTTCCGCGGCCTCAATTGCGATTTCGAGAGCTGGAAATTTTTCAATATCCGGTTTTTTAAAAGTAAGGGCGCCTAGCTTCTTTAGATCTAGAACCGGATAAGAGCTTGGAATCCGCTCCGGGTATGAGAGTGCATATTGAATAGGTAGTTTCATATCCGCCGTGCTTAATTGCGCTAAAAAAGAACCGTCCTTAAATTCTACAAGAGAATGAATAGCAGCCTCCGGATGAATCAAAATTTCGATCTGGGAAGGTTTAAGGCTAAACAGATAACAGGCTTCAATCAATTCAAGTCCCTTGTTCATCAATGTCGCCGAATCGATTGTTATCTTTTTTCCCATATCCCACCGGGGGTGAGCTAAAGCTTCCTTAGGAGTAACAGCTTCCAATTCCTTTTTGCTAAGGTTTAAAAAAGGGCCTCCGGAGGCGGTTAAGTGAATTTTTCGGACATCCTTGTGCTGATGTCCTTCAAGACATTGCCATATTGCGGAGTGCTCGCTATCGACCGGAATCAGTTGAGTATTATGACGTTTGACTAAGTCTTGAATATAGCGGCCTGCCATCACAAGAGGTTCCTTATTAGCTACTGCAACACGCTTTCCTGCCTTGATCGCCTCGCAAAGCGGCAATAAACCTTCGGAACCTACGATTGAAAATAAAAGCTGGTCTGTCTTTTCCCAGGCGGCGGCTAGAATCAAACCCTCTTCGCCGGAGACAACTCGAATCTTTTCTTTTTTCAGACGACTCGTGAGCTCTTCTGCCTTTTCGGAATCTTTGATAACAATAACCTCAGGCCTGAATTCAAGCGCTTGCTTGAGAAGCAGTTTATCATTTGAACCGGCCGCTAAAACGGTAACTTTGAAAAATTGAGGATTGTCACGAATGACTTGAAGGGCATTTATTCCGATGGATCCGGTTGAACCAAAAATTCCAACCCGCTTCATTCGGCAAGCATTCCCGGAACATTCATCACATAGAAATAAACAAAGGGTCCAGCAAAAAGAAGGCTATCCATCACGTCCAACATCCCGCCGAGGCCCGGAACTTGACCCGAATCTTTTGTTCCTAAATTTCTTTTGATCAAGCTTTCTGCCAAATCGCCCAGCTGTGCTAAGACGCTAACTAATATTCCTAGAATAAAGAGGTGAATTAAAGGAACGTGCGGTAAATAAATTTTACTGATCATCGCAAAGGCTAATGTTAAAACACCTGAACCCACTGCGCCCTCAACCGATTTTTTGGGGCTTACGTGCTTAATCAATTTATGCTTCCCCCAAAGCTTTCCGACAAAATAAGCTCCTGCATCTCCTATCTTAACGATTAAGACTACAAAAAATACCCAGAGAGCTCCTTCTTCCGGAATAACTCTTAGTTTTAAGAAAAAAGAGCCAAGCCAAGCAATGTAAATAACACCAAAAAGTGTAATCGCTGTTAAAGTTAACGAATTTGAGGCGGTGGGCGAATTCTTGTCAAAACCAACTAAAAAAAGAATTAGAATCGCGAAAAGAATAACCATCGGCTCTGCCGGAAAAAAAACGTTAAAAAGAATTGAGGCGCCAAAAATCAAGCCAAGTGTCCGGTGTACCGGAAGCCGTTTCACTTCGACCATCTTAAAAAATTCATTTAAAGCGACTAAAAGAATGAGTGCTACGCCGAGAAAAAATATGAGGAAAGGTGAGAAAAAAACAAGATAGACGCTTATCGTAATTAAAACCGCAGAAACAATTAAACGCTTAAGAAGCGGGCTTTGTGAGACCATATCGCCTTTCTCTTTTTTGGTACGCTTCAACAGCTTTCAAAAAGCATTCCTTTGTAAAATCCGGCCAAAGAACTTCAGTGAAATAAAGTTCTGAGTAAGAAATTTGCCATAAAAGAAAATTGCTAATACGGTACTCACCGCTTGTCCGTATCAACAAATCAGGATCCGGAATATCTTTAGTGTATAAATATCGACCTAAAAGCTCTGGTGTGATTTCGGAGGTTTTACGGTAATCTCTTTTAACTTCTTCGGCCAACTGCCGGGCTGCATCCGCTATTTCATTGCGTGCGGAATAACTAAGGGCGAGCGTTAAGACAGATCCTGTGTTATCTTTTGTCCTATCAATCGCCTTTACAACTTTCTTTTTAACTTCTTCGGGTAATTTTTCCAACTCACCAATAACGTGAAGGCAAACATTTTTTTTAATTAATTCATCGATATCCTGATCAATGTAACGACTCAAAAGACCCATTAAGAAGCTAACTTCCAGAGCGGGGCGCTTCCAATTTTCTGATGAAAAAGCATAAAGGGTCAGATATTTAATTCCCGCCTCTTCGGCCGCATTAACAACATCGCGAACTCGCTTAACACCTTCCTCATGCCCCCGTACTCGGGGCAGACCTTTTTGCTTAGCCCACCTGCCATTTCCATCCATGATAATGGCAATATGGGTCGGAATTTTTTTCATTTTAGAAAAATAGTTTGAGAACGTTTTGGACCAACTGAAATAATCGATAGAGGTGTTTCGAGTAGTCCGGATAAAAACTTCAGATACCGCTTAGCGTTCTGAGGTAATTTATTAAAAGAAGTGATGTGTCCGGTTTCTTGCATCCAGCCCGGAAATTCTTTGTACACAGGCTTCGCTTCGCGAAAATCACAAATCCCTGTCGGAAAGTCTTTAATTAATTTTCCTTTAACGCGGTAAGCTACGCAAACTTTGATAGCTTTAAGTTCATCCAAGACATCAAGCTTCATAACCGCAAGATGCGTAATACCGTTGACTCGTGCCGCATGCCTTGCGATCACCCCATCAAACCATCCGCATCGGCGGGGTCGTCCCGTAGTAGCTCCAAACTCTTCCCCTTTGTTCTGCAAGTGACTCAATAATTTAGGTTCAAGCTGAGTTGGCAGCGGTCCCTCACCTACTCGTGTTGTATAAGCTTTGACAACTCCGATAACACTATCGATCTTATTAGGTCCGACACCGCTTCCTGTAATGGCTCCGCCTGCGGTTGCGTTTGAACTTGTCACATAAGGATAAGACCCATGGTCAATATCGAGAGCGGTTCCTTGAGCGCCTTCAAAAAGAATCTTTTTTTTCTGCTTAAGGGCCCCATACAGCATCAGTTTCGTATCAGCCACAAAAGGGCGCAGGCGTTTTGCGTATTGCAAGTAAGTTGAATAAATTTTCTGAAAACTCAAAGCTTTTCCGCCGTAAACCTTTTCGAGTATTTTATTTTTTTCAGGAAGAATAGTCTTTAAGCGCTCGTTAAAAGTCTTGGGATCTAATACATCGACGACGCGAATTCCCAGGCGAGCTACCTTGTCAGCATAACAGGGTCCAATACCGCGTTTTGTCGTTCCTATCTTGCTTTTGGCCGTAGCTTTGTCTTCTTTGAGACAATCAGCGATCTTATGATAGGGCATAATAAGATGAGCCTGCTCGCTAATCCAGAGACGATTCTTCAAAGAAACACGTTTTCCGCGAAGCATATCAACTTCTTCAAACAAAGCCTCAGGATCGACAACAACCCCATTACCGATAATGCAAATTTTTTTGGGCCTTAAAATACCGGAAGGAACCAAGTGAAGAATAAAAGTTTTATTTTCAAATTTTACTGTGTGTCCCGCATTATTGCCGCCCTGATAGCGGACGATCACGTCCGAATTTTCGGTTAAGACGTCGATAACCTTACCTTTTCCTTCATCGCCCCATTGTGCGCCCACAAGAATCATGTTTTGTCCTGTTTTTTTCATTCTCAAATCCTTAAAATTAGAAGTTGGTTTCTTTTAACTAAGATAATTTATAATCGAATTGCCTTGATATCGATAACTTTTTCAAGCTTACGAATTTCATCTAAAGATTCCTGACTAACATCGCCGTCCGTATTAATTACCGTTAAGGCCCGCTCCCCTTCGCTTTTTCTGCCCAGTGTCATCTCGGCAATATTAATCTTATGTTTACCTAAAATAGTTCCCACTTCACCGACTAATCCGGGACGATCCTGGTTGTTAATGATCAGCATTGTCTCCTCGGGAACCGCATCCAGATAAAATTCATTAATACGAACAATCCGCGCGTCACTCTTGCCAAATAAAGTACCGATAATAAGACTCGACTTATCTTCCGTTTCTACCTCTACCGAGATAAAGTTGGCAAAATCTTCCAAACTTGAAGTCTTGCTTTCGATAATTTCAATCCCGCGTTCTTTTGCTAGAATAGGAGCGTTCACGTAGTTAACGCCTTCGCCTAAAATCGCACTCAGGAGTCCTTTTAAAACCGCCAGAGTTAAAGGTGCTAAGGGATATTCTGTTACGATGCCGCTATATCGAACAGTAACTTTTTTAATACCGCCTGCGATATATTGTGATTGAAAAGAACCTAGTTTTTCAGCGATCGTGATCCAAGGTTTTAAAACCTTGGAAGCCTCACTATCTAAGGACGGCATATTAACGGCATTTTTTATTCCCTGCCCCATGAGTGCATCCCGAACCTGCTCAGCTACGGCTAAAGCAACGTTTTCCTGAGCTTCTTGAGTCGATGCCCCGAGGTGAGGCGTAACCACGACAGCCGGATGAGCTAATAAATCTTTGTTTGCCGGCGGTTCTGATTCAAAAACATCTAAAGCGGCTCCTTTAACCTTACCGCTATTTAAAGCGTCTAAAAGCGCTGCCTCATCCACAATACCGCCGCGCGCGCAATTGATAATCCTGACACCTTTTTTCATTTTCCCAAATGCATCACGCCCTAAGAGGTGCTTTGTCTCAGGAACTAATGGTGTATGGACCGTAATATAATCAGCCCGCTTAACTAATTCATCAACCGTCACAAATTCAACATTGAGTGTCTTAGCGCTCTCGGCAGAAATGTAGGGGTCAAAAACAATAACTTTCATTCCAAATGAAAGCATGCGCTTAGTAACTTCCCTTCCAATCCGTCCAAAACCAATAACACCAAGATATTTCCCCATAAGCTCTGCGCCTTTAAAATCTTTACGGCGCCACTCTCCGGCTTTCATAGACTGACACGCTTGTGGGATGCTTCTGGTTAAAGATAAGAGCATGCTGATTGAGAGTTCGCAGGTTGAAACAGTGTTGCCCTCGGGGGTATTCATTACAATGATGCCTTTTTTAGTAGCAGCATTTAAATCAACATTGTCAACACCTACTCCTGCCCGGCCAATAATTTTTAGTTTGTCAGCAGCTTCAATAATATCAGCGGTAAGTTTTGTTCCGCTTCGAATCAAAATCGCGTCATAGCCGCCAATGATTTTTTTTAGCTCCTCAGGTTTAATGCCTACTTTCTCTTCAACTTTAAGGGACTTTTCAGATTTTAAAATTGAAAGTCCGCCTTCACCTAATGCATCTGTAACTAAAATTTTCATAATCTTTTACCCTTTTCTTCAATAAACTTTTTTTGAAAAGCGCTAATGCCGCTTCCGAGCGGAACTTGAAACCCCAAGTGATTCATAACCCGCTCCATTGCGGCAATCCCGGCTAATAAATCATATTCGTTCATATAGCCCAAGTGAGCTATTCTAAAAATCTTACCTTTCATTTCAGCTTGACCGTCAGCAAAAGTGACACCCAGCTCATCTCTTAAGATTTTAAGCATTTTACTGCTTTCAAGACCATTAGGAGTTTTGACAGCCGTTAAGGCGCGAGAAGGTTTCTTGGCAAAAAGCTCAAGACCCAAGGCTTTTGCGGCCGCTTGTGTAGCTTTGGAAAGAATCCGATGCCTCTCCCAAATCTCTTCAAGCCCTTCTGTCTCCATGAGTTTCAAAGATTCCAAAAGTCCAGCCGTGAGCGTTGTTGCTGAGGTATAAGGCGTGTCATTTCCAGCTAAAGATTTTTGATAAGCTCTGAGATCAAAATAAAACCGGGGAAGCCTTGCTTCCTCATTTAATTTCCAGGCCTTTTCGCTAACAGAAATAAATGCAAGACCCGGCGGCAGCATCAATCCTTTTTGCGAACCACCGACAACCACATCAACCTTCCACGCATCCGCTTTAAAGATATCTGCGCCCAGCCCTGCGATCGTATCACAAACCAATATCGCGTCCGACTTTTCAACAACTTTTCCATAACCTTCAATATCATTAACAACACCCGTCG
>CAZLUT010000032.1:0-22109 GCA_964562805.1 uncultured bacterium
CGCCGTTTCCATGATGCGGGAGTTTTTCATGGTGATCTTAAATCGCCTCATATCCTGCTTAAGTATGACGCTGGAGCTTACCAAGTAAGTTACATTGACTTTGATTATGGTACACAAGTCAAAGATCAGTTAACTCCAGAAGAACGTGTTCTAGATCTTTACCGTCTTCTTACGAGCGGCACGGTTGTTTTTCGGGATATAGAAGAGATAGAGCTGTTTTTTAAATATTATGGTGAGGAGTTTTATCCGGCGTACTTAACTCTTCTTAAATCAGGTAAAGTTAAACCTGTAATAATAAAAGGTGCGAGTTTGGGGGAGGAGGATCCTATTGATCGTGAGTTTGAAAAGATATCCTTTACGGATGCTCTTAGGGAGATGGATGTGGTGAAAGAGTCAGGGAATCAAGTGCAGAAGGTTTGGGATGTGGGAGAACAGCCATCTTGGGAACAGCTGAAGAAACTTTTGGATTATCCGTTCGAAATGGGATTGATCCATCTAACTGATGGAAGGTGGATTTTACTAACGGGTGATACCCAGAAAATTGAGTGGGAGCCCGTTCTTGATCTTTTTGATCATGGATATGTTGTTCTTGATCTTCACACCCACCCCTTATCTCTCGGAGATGTAAATCATTATCCTGAATACCCAACTTCAGAGGATCTTGGCTTTTGGAGGAGATACGCTTACCAGAGTTTATTTTTATCTAGGGAGGGAGCAAGTTTTGTTCTTAAAAATGCGACCCTCATTCCGGAAAGAGGCAACCCAATCGTTAATCTCACTTCGTTCGGGTTTACTAGACTTCTTACATCCTGGCTTAGAAACAACAAAGGTATCGAAGTGAATCGAACCGAGTTAGCTCAACTGCCGATTGAATTGTTTGAAGAGTTTATGGAGCGCGTTGGTCTAGAGGTAAAGGTGATTCCTTGGAGCGATACAAATAAAGCTCAAAGCGAACTAGAATTAATGCTTCAAAATAACAATCCACTTTCTCAATTTGAGTCTGAGGATCTTGATTTGAAAAACCGTGCAGGTGATATTCTTGCTAATCGATATCAAAGAATTTTGCACGGATGGGAACGGGGTCTACGTATAGACTGGATGCATAATGATATTGAGAGTTCGTACAGCGCTGCTATGAAAAAGGCAAAGTCTGAAGGGCGGAGCCACCCTACGCTTGATGAGTTTGAGGAAGCTCTCTATGCGAAAATGCCAGTTTATAAGAATGTACACGCAGCGCAGCCGCTACTTGAGACTTATAATTTGGCACATCCCCAGGATTTCCTCTATCTTACGAAAGAGGTGGTAGCTAAAAGTCTCGGTCAAACCGAAGAATACGCCAAAATCCGTGAAACTCTCACCAATCTTACTAAACCCGTTAATGTCTTTGTGAGTTATGAGGACTATAAGGCTCTATCCAAAGATCAAATGGCAGAACTCTTTGGTCTGGCTACCCTCAATCCTAAGAAACTGAAGGTAATCGTTTATGGTTCTCCCGAAAGAGACAAGCCGCTAGGTAATATAACCCTGACCACTGAAGATGCTATTGCTTCTACTCAATCAATCCCTAAATTTGAGAATAATATTCAATTATCCAAAGAAACAACTAATGCCCTTAAAGACTTTGCATCAGTTAAAGAGAAAGTAAGCTTCTTTAGATACCTTAATAACGAAAAAGGCCTGTTAGGAGTAGCGCTATTATTCTCTCAAGCGGAAGATAAGGGCATCTTTACTCAAAAGTACGGTCTTAAACAAGAAAACGGCTTCTTTGTAGCCGTATCTGAATTCCTAGAATCCCTCGTCCAAGATTTTGAGGCGAGCCTCGTTATTCAGATCGCTGCTTAAGTTATTCAGAAACGCCCCAACATGGACACTGTAGAATGCGATGGAAATTTTATGTTGGCTGAACTAAAATAAGAGAATGAAAAGCGCTCCAAAAAGACCTTTAAAACGCATTTTCGATATAGTCTTATCGATTCTTGGGCTGATAATTCTTTCGCCAATTTATATTTTGATTGCCGTAGCAATTATAATTGAGGGCATTATCGACCCCTTAACAAAAGGCCCTGTCATAAACCCTGAGTACAGAATATCAAGGGGCAGGCGGTTCGTGCTGTTTAAGTTCCGTACGATTCGGACCGCATTTTTTAAGGAGGTTCAGCGTGATCGTGAAAATAAAACGCAGAGCACTCTCCAGTTAAAGCCTGGAGCGATTACGAGAGTCGGATCTTTCTTGGCAAAATACTATCTTGATGAGCTGCCGCAGCTGGCAAATATCGTTATAGGTGATATGAGTTTGGTTGGCCCCAGGCCTCAGCCGGTAACGGCGTTTAGGAAGGGAAAAGAGCAATTTCAGTCTCTTGGCGAGATTAGAGGTGGTTTAGCCGGGTTATGTCAGGCATGCAAAAGAAATCAAAGGCTCCATAAGGCCTTTCTTGACACTTATAATTGCGAAAAAAACCACCCGAAACTTAAATGGTTGGATGATATTTATCTCGAAAAATACAAAAATTATTCCGCTCTTCGGCTCCTTGTTTATGATATTAAGATCATGTTTATGACCCTCAAGGTTAATATTAAAGCTGAAGGTTATTTAGTAGGTAAATAATTAACAGACACTATTTTTATTGTGCGCCCGCTGCGCCCCTCGTGAACCGGAGGTCATCCTAAAGGACACCTCTTTCTACATCAGCCGCCAGTGAATTGAGAACACTTTAAAAATCAAAGTGCCCCCATTTGTTAACCCTGATAGAATGCTCACATGCATCGTTATTTATTACTAGTTTTCATAGCTCTAATTTACTTTTTCGCCTCAACTTCACCGGTTAGTGCTGATGTCGATGTTGAACTTTCGACATTTGCCATGCAGGACATTAACCTGATGAGCAAGGTTGATACATCCCGCCGTGGTAGCGATAAGGTCGCTTTCAGATTTCAAAAAGACCTAATACTGATTAAGTCCTTAACAGTAAATATGGCAATTGATTTCGCTCAAAAGGAAATTTCTTGGGAGGAAATCGATAAATACGGTCGACCACGAAATTATAGCTATACATTCCGCGACATATTAGATCGGGGCAGTGCTTTATCAGATAGGTTTATAGATCAAGAAACTTTTTTTAAAAGAAAGAATTTTAAAAAAGATCGTCACAAGGTTTGGTTTCAGGGTGCCGAGTTAGGGAAGTGGAAGCAAAAACTTGGACGGAAAAATTATACCGAAGCCTGGACATCCAGTGAATTTCCTGAATTTCGGGAGATTAATTTTTTACTCGCAGCGCTGTTGCAGAGGACAGGTGTTTTTATCTCAGTAGGTCATAGTGCCGAGTGGTTTTCGGCACTTATTGAACTAGATAGCTTCCCATTATTGATACGCCGTTTTGAATTTAAACAGGCAGACAAAGCCCGGGCATCCGTTACTTCCGATCAATATTACGCCGTAACCCGCATCGGAAATATTAATTTTATGACCCCCGAAGACATTCCGTTGATAAGCGATCAAAGAAGTTTCTTTGAAAAGATCGGGATAAGTTTAAGTAAATTTTCAGATCGTATAATTGAATTTCGGATGCTGACACCAACTATCGTTCTTGTGATACTGATTTTATCTCCACTTTGGTATCCGTGGCTGTCAGAACGTCTTCATAGCAATCGGGATCATAAAGATTGGCAGCTGAGAGAAAATCAGAAGACAGTAATTCAATCTTATAATTTTTTAAGAAAAATTAAAGACGCGCCAGATAAAATAGAATCGGTCGAGATCTCCCAGTTCCAAAAATTAATTGATTCTAAAGTATATAAGAAATATTTTTCATCACGAGAGCGAAGAGAATTTAAAGAGATTCTGGAACGTTCACCGGATGATCTCGAACCTTCGGATAAAAACTTCGCTGCCGGCTTAATGAAAACATGTGATAAGGCAATCGAAAAAATCGACCGTAAGTTCCACCGCTGACAAGTATAATTGTGCCATTTTGGCACAACGTCACATTTTCCGCACAGTTTTCACAAAAACAATCCAATTCAATATTTTTTCTAACCTATTATAAATAAAAGAGTTACAGTAATTTAAAAATGTGCCAATTTTGGCATGCTATATGAAACAGTATAGCCAACGGTTTTATAAATTTTTAATGAAAGGACGGATAAGAAAATGGGAAAAGTAATAGGAATTGACTTAGGGACAACAAACTCTTGTATGGCAATCATTGAGGGTGGGGATCCCGCAGTTATCAATAATCAGGAGGGCACTCGCACAACTCCTTCGGTGGTAGCTTTTTCAAAGAATGGAGAGCGTCTTACTGGCTCGGCGGCAAAACGTCAGGCAGTAATTAACCCTGAAAATACGGTATCAAGTGCCAAGCGTTTTATTGGACGTCGCTTCAATGAAGTGCAGCCCGAAATTAAAATTGTACCGTTTAAGGTTGAGCAAGGCTCTCAAGGTGAGGCAAAGATTGTTGCTGGAGGCAAGAGTCATCTGCCCCCGGAGATTTCAGCAATGGTTCTTCAGAAAATGAAAGCAGATGCTGAAGCTTATTTGGGAGAACCGGTTACTCAGGCTGTAATCACAGTACCGGCATACTTTAATGACTCGCAAAGACAAGCAACTGTCGATGCAGGAAAGGTCGCAGGCCTTGAAGTGCTTCGAATTATTAACGAGCCGACAGCCGCGTCATTGGCTTACGGATTGGATAAGAAAAAAGATGAAAAGATCGCCGTTTTTGATTTAGGCGGCGGCACCTTCGATATTTCTATCCTTGAACTTGGTGACGGTGTTTTTGAAGTCAAAGCTACTAACGGTGACACACACTTAGGTGGTGATGACTTTGATGATCGTCTCATGCATTACCTCGCGGATGAATTCAAGAAGCAGGAAGGTGTTGATCTTTTTAATGACAAGACAGCTGTTCAACGTTTGAAAGAAGCTGCTGAAAAAGCTAAATGCGAACTTTCAAGCGGTTCTCAAACAGAAGTAAACCTTCCGTTTATTACTGCAGACCAAACTGGGCCAAAGCACTTAGTTATCACACTAACTCGTGCCAAGTTGGAACAGCTAACGCAAGACTTGATTGAGAGAACAGTTGAGCCGTGTAAAAAAGCAATGGCTGATGCAGGTGTAACAGCTGGTCAGATCGATGAAGTTATTCTTGTGGGTGGTATGACTCGCATGCCGGCCGTTCAAGAATCGGTTAAAAAGCTTTTCGGTAAAGAACCTCATAAGGGCGTTAACCCTGATGAAGTAGTTGCAATCGGTGCCGCGATTCAAGCTGGTGTATTACAAGGAGATGTTAAAGATGTGCTTCTTCTTGATGTAACACCGCTTTCGCTTGGAATTGAGACTTTGGGTGCTGTAATGACCAAACTCATTACTCGAAACACCACGATTCCTACTCGAAAAAGCGAAATTTTTTCGACCGCAGCGGATAATCAAACAGCGGTAACCATTCATGTTCTTCAAGGTGAGCGTGAAATGGCTGCCAATAACCGAACGCTCGGACGGTTCGAATTAACCGAAATTCCACCGGCCCCGCGCGGCGTGCCTCAAATCGAAGTAACATTCGATATTGATGCCAACGGTATCGTGCACGTTTCGGCAAAAGATTTGGGTACAGGTAAAGAGCAGAAGATCCGAATCGAAACCTCTTCAGGAATGTCAAAAGATGACATTGATAAGCTCGTCAAAGATGCTGAAGCGCATGCTGACGAGGATAAGAAGAAGGCCGAAGCTATCCATGCCAAGAACAACTTGGATAACATGATCTATCAGACTGAAAAGTCTTTGAAAGAACATGGTGACAAGATTTCAGAGGATGAAAAGAAGAAGATTGAAGACGCTGTAAAAGAAGCGAAGGAGTCCTTGAAATCCGAGTCAGCAGAGGATCTCAACAAGGCCGTTGAGAAACTCAGCACATCAGCTCACGTCTTAGCTCAGAAGATGTATGAAGAAGCTGCTAAGAAACAGCAGGCCGGACAAGCTGGCGCTCAGCCAGGAGCCGGGCCGGGTGCTGGACCTGACGCAGGCGCTTCTGATAAAAAGCAAGGTGATGATGTTGTTGACGCTGACTTTGAAGTCATGGATGACGACAAGAAAGATAAAGATAAGAAGTAATTTTTTGGGGCGCGTGTCTCACGTGCCCTTAAAAAACCCGATGGGGACATGTATCTCACGTGTCCCCATTGGTATTAACCCTCTCCGTCGTACCTCGTTGTACCTTCCAACTTTAGTTTAGGTAAAACCAATAAGCATAAGAGACTTGTAATTGCTCCGATAAGAATCGTTAAGTGTAAACCGTTAAAAGCAATTCCATAAAAAGAATGCTCTCCCTCAATTCCCATATAAATAACCCCGCCGGTTATGGTGCCGAAGGCAAGCCCTAGGTTGCTCACACTCATCAAGACCGCAAAATTGGTAGCTTCAACGCCTTTAGGGGTAACGTAAGCCGCCAACTTCAATAGAGGTAAAAAAGCTATAATAAACATAATTTGCAGAAAGAATGTTAGCACAGCATCAAGGTTCAGAATCGCCGGCTGAGTTGCTATTTCATGTATGGCACCCGTGCCATAAACCATAAGATAAGAAGGAAAAAGAATCACAGTCGCCAGACTTTTTATTGCCGGTAAAGCGCCAAGCGCCATTCCGGTTGACGGTGTTGCAATCGTAAGCTGAAAAAGGGAAAGAATAGAACTTGCCAGAACAGTTCCCAACAACACTTTCTTAATGGGGAATTTGTCCAAAAATTTTACATAGATAAAACTTCCAATAATCCAGGCAAGGGGCTGTAAGCTTGCTAGAAGTCCGATCTTCTCTCGCGATAACTGCAAAGTGTTCAGAAAATAATTCATCCACGGCGGACCAAAGCTAGGCGTGAAGCGCCATAAGAATAGAAAAAGAGCAGAAAAAAGCAGCGTATAAGTTGCCATTTGCATATTGATCAAGTGGCTTGAGTAATAAAGTATCCACCCTGACCAAATGATAATAATTAAAAATGATGAGAGCATGTCGTTGCCGATAAACGAGAGATAAGATTTTTCAACTGAGGAAACAAAAATAAGTACAAGAGCGGTCAATACAAAAGCGATGCCTGCCGACACCAGATAAGGTACCGGAATTTCTTTTCGGCATTTTGCGATTTCTTCGTGCGAGACCTTCTTTTCTCTCAATAGCAGAGTTAATCCAAAAGTAATGAGAGGAAGCAGGCCTGTTATGATAAAAGTCATCCGGACATCAAGCATATTAATACTTTCAACAACAAGCTGCGCTGGATAAGCTGTCGGGAATGTCGTGATGAGCCACTCGCTTATTGGAGTATCTTGAAGCCACGAAGAGAACATTTCGCGCTCAATCAGCATTCCTGAAAAAATCGAGGCAATAAAAATACCGGCTGCCTTAGCACGCCAGCAGACGGCCTGATACCAACCGATTGTTTCTTTATTGGCTCTTTCTACGATCAGACCATCAACGATAACATCGGCAAACCCAAGTCCAATATTGGCCACAATTAAAGCCAGAGCAATCGGTAAGAAGCTTGTTCCAAAAAAGGCTAGATAAAAGTATCCAAGCATCGGAAGAAGCGCCGCTATCAATAAATAACTCTTCCTGCGGAGCCCAAAAAGGGGCAGTAGATCCGTAAAAAAACCATAGATTGGCTTAATGCTCCAGGTTAGCATGGCAAGGGAGCCCAAAAGAGCCATCTGAATCCAACTGAAGTGAAAAGCATTACGGGTAAGCAGGAATTCAGCTAGGCCGGCTATTAGAGCCGCTCCCTGAACAAAATAAACACCCACAACCAGGTAGGCATCTCTTTTCCAATGGTGAGCTTTCATCCGCGAATTATAGCATAACCAGCCCACCTGTCCCCATGTTGTCCCGCCACAAGGGCGGGCGTCTCGCAAGGAAACCAATGTATGTGCGCTTTACGCACACGAGGTCCCGGTCCCAAAGGGACACTTTAATTACAATATAGCACTTTCATACACACCAAGTTTGGTGAAAGTAGCTTAAATATGATAAATAATCATAAAATATTTGACATTAAACAAATCGGGTGGTATATTTATTACAGATCTTTCGAGAATAAGCATTTCTAAAATATGCGCTTAAAAAGGCAAAGCTCGGGAAACCGGGTGACGCAAAGCCGAGGAGCTAAAGTTTTTGACTAGGCTGGCCGGGCTGCTGAGATTGCAGCCAGCCGTCGTAGAAATGGTTCTCTTTTGGAGGCGAATCATGATACGAGCAGATTTAGTCAAAAGAATCTTAGCTCTGTTTTTATGTATTTTTTTAATCATTACGCAAATCAATACGCAACTCAAAATTAATTGTGTTTACGCTGATCTTATTATCAGTGAGTTTTTAACAATCCAAGAGGTATCGCCAGATGACGCTCAGGATAATAATCCGCCACTACCGCCTGAATCAACCAATTTTGATTCCTTGGAAGAATCTCTTGCTGTAACAAACCCGCTTTCAGTAGCAATGCCGGAAATTGATAGCACACCTGTAGTTATAAGTAATAAAAAACTGACTCAGTGGTATGAAGGTAATCAATGGCGCGATACTCAGATTGCAGATATCAATGGAGACGGACGCGATGATATTGTGGGCAGAGTTTCTGAAGGGTGGGCAAGCGGGCAGTGGTGGGCGGCTATATCTAACCCTGACGGTACTGTTACTAATAAAAAACTCACCGCCTGGAATGAAGCTAATCAGTGGCGTGATGTCAAAATTGCTGACATCAATGGAGATGGGCTAGATGATGTCGTTGGCCGCATTGGCACAAGCAATAGTCATCAGGGTGAATGGTGGTGTGCCTTTTCAATTGTTGACGGCACAGTAACTAAGAAAAAACTTACTACTTGGAACGAATCCAAGTAATGGCGTGATGTCCAAATAGCCGATATTAATGGAGACGGACGCGATGATATTGTGGGCAGAGTTTCTGAAGGGTGGGCTCGTGGCCAATGGTGGGCTGCGACAGCTAAGACAGGCGGCTCTTTTTATAACCAAAGGATAACTCAATGGAACGAAGCTAACGATTGGGCTGGTATAAGAATCGCTGATATTAATGGCGATGGTCGTGACGATATCGTTGGGCGTATTAGTGCCAGTAATAACCGTCAAGGTGAGTGGTGGGCAGCTATTTCTAATCCAGACGGCACTGTTACCAATAAAAGACTTACTCAATGGAATGAGGCGAATGAGTGGCGGGATATCCGGATTGCCGATTTTGAAGGGGACGGTAGGGATGATATCGTGGCTCGAGCATCAACCGGACCTGCCCAAGGTCAATGGTGGAGCGCTAATTCATTAAACGATAAACCTATTAAAGAGTTGCCAGAGGTATCATCGGTTTACGCAGAAACTGTCAGAGAATATCTAGGAACCGATTATTTATACAATCCAGGGGAATCTAATTATCCGATCTCAGATGGTCTGGCGGTACCAGAACTTAATCTAATATCGTCGACTCATTCAGCGAATCCCGACTACCAACTTCAATACAAAATCGATGATGTGTTGCATACGGAATCGCTTTTGCTTCATGAGGGTGAAAATTATATCGTTAGAGAAGCGGTAAGTGTCTTGGGGAATATAGCACGAGAGACCTTTGTTGTTACTTTAGAATCAGAACCTCCTCAAATTGAGCAATTTGTTATTAATTATGAAGCTGAAGAAACGCGCTTTGATCATGTTGCGTTAAATATTCTTGCCTATGACTTAGGCAGCATCGTTACAGAAATGATATTTTCAAACGATGGTATCAATTATTCAACGCCTGAACCTTACCAAACAACTAAAACATGGGCGTTAGACTCTTTGACACCGGGTGAAAAAGCCGTTTGGGTACGTGTAAAAGATTCAACAGGTAAATGGTCGGAAGCCGTTAGCGCTTCTATTTATTATGCAAAACCGTTTGTTTTAGAAGATTTTGATACGGAAAGCCGCATTAATACATTTTGGGACCTGGACGGTCCGCTAGTTTATCAGCGGCCAGCCGCCTACGGAACCGGCTATGATGGTGATTATTCCATGCATATTAATTTTCAAAAAAAACCTGACTATGAATATTCTTTATTCGCTTTTGAACCCGCGCAAGATGGGGAGGGGAATAATTTTTCCGACTATAAGTCTCTGCGATTTCATCTAAAAAAAGAACATCCTGAACCGATGGTTCTTTTGATGAAATTGGAGTTTAACAACACATCGGAGACGGCTGAATTTCAAATTCAATTTCCGCAAGGAACGACTGATTGGGAGGAGGTTGCTTTCAATTTTACAAATATCCCTACGGAGCGGTTGTCAAACGTTAAAAATGTACTTTTTTTCGTTGATCCGGGCCGCGCTGATACGGCCGGTAGTTTTTATATCGATCGAATTTTTCTCGATGAAACACAATCACCTAAATTAATTGATGATTTTGAAGGAAATTCTTCGGTTGCAACCTATTGGGACCGCGATGATCAGCTTATTTATCAAAGGCAAGTTATTGAGGAAGAAGCCTATGAAGGAACTTATTCAATGCGCGTTGATTATGGAAAACAAGAAGGGTTTCCGTATGGATTTTTTGGTCTTGAAATCGAACAAGACGGCTATGCTAATAATTTTTCGGGATACGGCTCGCTTGAATTTCACGTAAATAAAATTCATCAGGAGCCTATGGTGATTTTAATAAAGATGGAATTTAATGATACCAGCGACGCGATTGAAAAAGAATTTTATTTCACTGAAGGTAAAAACGAATGGAAGAAAATTGCTTTTGATTTTCTCGGAATTTCAGAATCAAACCTAGCGAGTGTGAAAAATATTCAATTCTTTGCGGATCCGACAAGTGAATCAACTTCGGGCGCTTTTTACCTGGATTCGATCCGGCTTGCTGAAAAACCAACCGTAAGAATTTTGGATGATTTTGAGGGGAATGATAGCTTAATTGAAACCTATTGGGATATTGATGGCTCGGGAACAGTATATACACGAACTATTGATAATACCGAGGGGGCTGATGGAACTCATGCTATGCGAGTTCTTTATAATAAATCTGAAGAATATTCAGCCTCATCATTTGCAATCCGCCCAATTCAAAACGGACTTGCGAATAACTTCTCTGAATTTAATGCCCTTAAAATGTATCTCAAAAAGACAACCGCACAAGCCATGGATTTGATGATGAAACTTGAATTTGAGGGCACTCAAATTAATTTTGAGGTGAGGCGGGAAATCGTTAAAGACACGGATGAGTGGCAAGAAGTGATTTTTGATTTTTCAACGGTAGATAAAGATCTGCTAAAAAATGTTAAATCGATTTTATTTTTTGTGGACCCGATTATTTACGGGGAGGCTATTACAACACAAGGTGAATTTTTAATCGATTCATTACAATTAATTTATGACCCCGAACTTCCCAGTCGTCAATTTACTAACCAAGCGCCGGAGCTTGGATGGGCGGGGTCCTTTGTAGGCCCCGATAGTGATAATAAATACCAAGCGGGGAGCTTGGTTCGGATTGATTTATGGGAAGGGAATGCTGCTGAAGATTTACAAAATGCGATTATTCGAATTCGTTCAGAAAAGACAGGGTATGACTCGGGAATAAAAGAAGTGCTTTTTACGCACGATGGCCAATTTTGGCCTTTTCATTGGGATACTATGGGATTAGAGCCGTCAGATGACTATTCTGTTGAAATAACATTGAGAGATAAGGTGGGAAATGTCAGTACTGATAGTGATTTAATAATCAACTTAGTTGGCGGGGTTCCGCCAATCGGAACTACAGTCACCGGAATTGATTCACGATCGTTTATGAACTCCAACGCTGAATTTTCTCTGATACGAAATTATGAATTGCGTGATGGGTGGATATTTGATCATCAAATGGGAGACGGATGGCATTCAAGCGTTGATTCTTTTGTTCAAAGCTTTCCGGATGGGACAATTTCGCTGCACCTGGGAGAAAATGGATATTTCTTTTATAGCCGGGATAATAACGGTAATTACACCTCACATCAAAAACCCGATGCCTCGCAATTAGAAAAACTGGATCAGGGATTCAAATTAACTTTAATAGATGGTGCTGAATATTTATTCAATTCAGCCTTGTTTGATGACTATAACACCGGCAGCCAAACATGGTATTTAAGTACAATTACAGACTCTAACCAAAGGGTAACCCAATTTATTTATGATACGTATCGTAACCCAATCAAAATAATTCTCCCGTCCGGAAGTGAATATATTTTAGGTTATTCATTAAGAGAAATTGATCAATTTGGAACTAATAAGTTTAATTTGGATACCATTCAAGATCCGCTAGGTAATATTTGGCATTATCAACATGACGATGAAGGTAATCTTATAGCTGTAATTGACCCTGTCGGCAATAGCACTCGGTACGAATACGCCTCAGGCGGCCGTTTAACAAAAATTATTAATCCTGAAAATGCAGTGATTGAGCGAATTTATGATTCTGAAGGCCGTTTGGTCGAAATTAAACGTAATGGCCGAAGCGAACAAAAATACACTTATAGCAACGACAATCTAAAGGTTGTTATAGAAGATGCGTTAGGTGGGAAAACTGCCCAAGAATACTCCTGGAATGGGCTGTTAACCAAAGAAATTGATACTTTAGGATATGTAACGCTATTTAAATACGATGAGAATTTTTTTCCTGAAGAAATTATTGATAAAAACGGTCAAAAAACTATTTATGAATATAATGACTATGGTGAAATTGTTTCGGCCACAAATCCGGCTGGGGAAACAAGCCGTTATACCTATGACCCAATATTCCATAAGGTTATTTCTGCTGAAGAAGCGAGCGGAAACACAGTTAATTATGATTATGATGAGCGAGGTAATTTAATTAAAACGTATGATGTGCTTGGTGTGATCCTTAACTATACATATGATTCAAATGGAAATATTCTTACCGAAAAAGACGCTTTAGGAAATACTATAACCAATACATATAATGAAAAAGGATTGCTCGTTTCCAGAGCTGATTCTCTCGGGTTCATCACAGGCTTTCAATATGATGCGCTAGGTCGATTGATTCGCCAAATTCAGCCAAACGGCGGGGTTATTTCAAATCAATATGATTCGATAGGTAATCTTATCCAAACAATCGATTCCTTGGGAAATGTTACTCAATATAAATACGATTCAATGAATCGATTGATTAAAAAAAATGATGCTTTGGGTGGTGTTTATGAATATCAGTACGATATCAATGGAAATCTTCTCCTTGAACGCGATGAAGGTGGGAACGCAAAACAGTACTCATACGATGCGATTGGAAACGTAACTTCTCAAATGGATGCTTTGGTGAATAAAACAATTTTTGAATACAATCAACAAAGTAACTTAGTAAGCGCTATCGACCCTATGGGCCGAATCACTTCCTACACCCATTCAATCACAGGAAATTTATTATTGGTAAGTGACGCGCTGGGGCGAGAGACTCAGAATCAATATGATGAATTAAATCGCTTGATTGAAAAAGCGATTCCGAGCGGGGGTTCTGTGAATTTTGAATATGATGAAGCAGGGAAGTTGATAGTAAAAACAAATCCTAAAAATAATTCTACCCAATATAACTATGATATTAGAGGCCGATTAATTTCTGAGGTTGATGCTTTAGGACGAATTACCGCCTATACCCATGATGATATTAATCAAATAACTCAGATTGCTGATTCGCTAGGCCAAACAACTCGCTTTGAATACGATCCGGCGGGTCGGTTGTTAAAAGTGATTTATCCAGATAATTCGGAAATTGTTTTTCAATATGACTCGATGGGGAACGCCATTACTTTTACCGATGAGATCGGAAGAACTTTAGATTTTGCGTACGACAGCGCAGGCAATTTAACTTCAAAAACCGATCCTGAGGGTAACGCAACTCAATACACGTATGACTCATTAAATCGATTGATTCAAATAATAGATGCGCTTGGTAATGCAACACGATTTTCTTATGACGCCCGGGGGAATATGATTGAGATAGCTGATTCACTCGGAAACACTACCTCATATACGTACGATGAATTGAATCGAATTGCTCAAACTTCATACCCAGATGGTTCTCGAGAATTATTTCGTTATGACAAAGCTGGTAATTTGATTTACTACATGAATCGCAAAGGTGAAGAAACTTCTAATTTTTACGATGCTGGTAACAGGCTAATTCGGCGCCGCCTACCAAATGGAGTGATGGAAAACTTTCAATATGATGACATGGATAATTTAATAACAATAGAAAGCGATAACAGCCTGATTCGAAGAGCTTTTGATCAATTAGGAAGATTGGTTCAAGAGGTTGATGGTTGGGGAAATCTAATTAATTATAGTTATGATGAATTGGGTAATTTAACGTTCCTTTCGACTTATCTTGATGGAGTAGCTTTAATAAGACGTTATGCCTACGATGATTTGAATCGATTGATCCAAATTGAAGATGAAAACGGACATATTACAAGTTATGGTTACGATTCACGTTCTCGCGTGAATGAGAAAATTTTACCAAACTTAACATCGACCGAATATACATACAATACCGCCTCAGAACTAACTGACTTGGCACATATAGCACCAGCAGGCGATTCTTTTAGAACTTTTTCATTTCAATATGATGAAAGAGGGCTGATAACAGAAAAAACTGATTCTTTTGAAGGGGCTTCTTCGTTCGAATTCGACGAGCTTGGCAGACTTGTTTCCGTCACCAACCCATTATTAGGTGTTATGAGCTTTTTGTTAGACGAACTAGGTAACAGAGAGCGAGTCACTGCTAGCGAAGAAATAGAGAGTTATATCAATAATAACTTAAACCAAACGACAAAAAGAGGCTCTTTAGACTACGTCTATGATGATGATAATGGTAATTTATTGCAGGAAATTAATGGAGAGACAGGCGATGTCACAACCTATACATATAATGACAAAAATCAGCTGATCAAAGTTACTTTATCAGACGGTGCGACGGTTACGTACCGATATGATGTTTTGGGGAGAAGAATCGAAAAAAAGACGCCTGAACAAACCATTCATTACCATTGGATCGGCAGTGAAGTTATCGCAGAAACAAATGGGAAGGGAGAGCTTCTTAAAAGTTTTGTTTATGGCAGAGATGTTGACGAAGTTTTATATGAGGTTGACCGCGTTACATCGGATGTTTTTTATTACCATGCTGATCAAATTAATTCCACAATTGCTATCACTGACGGTTCAGGCGATTTAGTCGAATCGTATGTCTATGATTCATATGGTAAATTACTTTATGCAAAGGACCATGCTAATAATTCAATTGAAACTCCACGCATAAATCGACTTTATACAGGAAGAGAATATGACAGCGAAACAGGTCAATATTATAACCGCCTAAGATATTACTCTCTGGATCTTGGTAAATTTACGACGGCCGACCCGATTGGTTATGAAGCCGGACTCAATCTTTACAACTATGTTCTAAACAACCCTCTCCAATCCCGCGACCCTATGGGCACCGACACCTACTACGGCGGCGGAGCTCCTCCATCTTATCCTTTTGGATTTGGTGATGATTTTGATCTAGAGGGAAGAGGTGTCATTGGTAACTTTACTTGCTCTTCGTGCTTTCCGTCTCTTACAGGTGAGGGAGGAAATCTAGGGAACGGAGGTTTTACCTATTCACCACCGCCACCATCATCAAACCCCGGCTCTTTTGGAGGAAATCTCTACAACCCAACGCCAGGGTTTGGTAATCCTAACAACTTAGATAATGGGGGCAGCAGAAACCTTCAAAACAGCACTCCTTTTAAAAGAGATCCAGGAATCCCTCTGCCACTCACACGAACTAACCCGGAAGATAATGTTATATGGTTTAAACAATCTAATACACATCGAATTATAATGGAGGTGCCAATCCCAATTCTTACTTCAAAAAAAGTTTTGAAAGACCTGTCTTTAACACTCAAACTGCAATTTTTATTACCAAGCTCACTACAGGGAGCGCTCATCGCTGGTCCTATCTCCTCAGGGCCAACGATTAATTCACTTAGATATCAAATATTTGGTTGGGAAGGAAATATCCCAGATTCACCATTTCTCAAATTTAATTTAAAAGATTTTTGGTCTCCTGGATCATTACCAGAAACTAAGATAGAATCAGTTTAAGTTATAGAAAGGAATTGATGTAATGATAAAAAATAACTTTTTTAAAACAACAGACAAATTAATCTTAGGTATAAGTATTTACAACATTCTTTCTTTTTTTATTATGCTACCTCTTTTTTTGATATTTGCATTTCCAATATATATTTCAAATCAAAATGTAAATTTTTCAATAATAATTTTTGCTGGGTACATAATCATGTTATTCGGATCTCTTTTATTAGTAAGAAGTTCTAGGATTGGGTGGTCATTAACCTTAGTTGCATTTTTAATCCAGGCAGTTACATTTAATGGATATTATCTAAGATTAAACCCCATCCATTTAACACCACAGCTTAATATTGCTGGTTTTGAATTTGGGGTAGATATACCCTCACTAATTTTAATTATCATATTACTTTCAAAGGCTCACTTATTTTTTCCAAAAAAAGTAGCTACTTAAAAGTTATTTAGGCGTCATACTCCTGGACATCTTATAAATTTTATACGGAAATGAGGTTGAATTATTAATTGGGCAGAACACCAAGAGAAGAATCAAAAACTGGTCTTTATCACGTAGCTAATAGAGGAAATAACAAAAAAACTCTCTTTCATAGCTCGGCAGACTTTCAGAAATACTTAAAATTAGTAGCGACCTATCTTCAGAAAATTCCTGTAAAGTTGCATCACTACTGTTTGATGCCAAACCATGTCCATATGCTCTTATGGGCAAAAACGCATAAGGAACTAAGCCTCTTTATGCGCAATATCCAACGAATTTACAATAAGGCTTATAGCGAGACTCATGGATATGTTGGTCAGTTATACCAAGGGCGCTTCAGAAGCTTTTCAATCGAACATGAATCCTATTTGCTAGAGTGCGGACGATATATTGAAAGAAATCCGGTTCGTGCTGGTCTTGTTAACCATCCGCAAGATTGGAAATATTCAAGCTGTGCTGTTTACACGCATAACAAACAATCAAAAATAATCTCATATTACGATAGCTACCTCAATCTTTCATCCGACAGTGCTACCCGCAGAAAGAGATATCAAAACTTTATCGAAATAAGTCGCCCCTACGAAAAGCTTCTCGACCAAGAATTCCTTAAATAGCAACAGATCATACTTTAATTCAGGTGTCCCCATTGCACCCGGTCCCAAGGGGACATGTGGAATCGGTTTAAACTCTCGAATTTCAGTCGAAGAATTGCCCAGGTGTCCCTTTTGCACCCGGTGCAATGGGGACAGGTGGGATGTAAAGAAAAGTGCAGCTGATTAAAGAAAGTGGGAAATAAGCCGTTAAAAAATGCTATGAGTAATAATAAAAAAATTTTAATAGCTGATGATGAGGAGCTTATAGTTGACTACCTAAAAGATTTGCTGACTGATTTAGGTTATCAGACGGTAGCGGCTACTAACGGTAAAGAAACTATTGATACTGTTTCTTCCGAACGCCCCGATTTGATATTGCTCGATAACGGGATGCCGGATATGAAGGGTTTTGAGGTTTGTTCGGCCATACGCAGTAAATCTGAAAACACTTTTATACCAATTATTATGCTTACTGGGGATGCTACCGAGGACTCAGTCACGAATGCTTTGGAAAAAGGAGTGGATGATTACATTACAAAACCTTTTAAAGATGACGAGCTCATAACCAAAATAAACTATTTCTTACCTCAAACAGAAAAAGATTCGTTACCAAGTTAGCTTTATCCTGCGGCATTGGTTTTGGTAGTGCCAAAATTTGATAAAGCGTACAATTCGCCTGTTTGGAGTAGTGGGTTTGAATCTACCGCCCCTACCCCTCGTTCGCCAAACGACTGATAGCTTTAGTTAGCCCATAAACCACTTTTGCATATTCGGGATAATTAATTTTATCGGCCTCATCGGTTGCTTGATGATAATGAGGATACCTGTAGATAGCTGTATCTGTAATCATAATGGCTGGATATCCATATTTCCAAAACGAGGCGTGGTCAGACCAATTGACACCCGGGAGAATCTGTGGTGCAGCAAGGCATTCGCACGGAAAATCTGATGAAGCTTTAAAATAACCCGTAAATTTTTTAACAAGACGCCGTGAAGCAATGTTTCCTACCGCAGCAATAAAGTTCCCCTTATTCGGATAGAATGCACTTAAAAGGGGAGGGTATGCTTGGCTTCTAGGTTTATCGGTGTAATAACCTATGGTTTCAAGGCTTATCATAGCACTAATTTTTTCTTTCTTCTTTGCTGCTTCTCGTGCATAAACTTGACTTCCCATTTGATTGGTTAGAAAAAAAGGAGGTTCTTCATTAACAAAAGCTGCAAATCGAAGCGTTCGGCGGGGCTTAGCCATTTTGGAAAAAGCTCTCGATAATTCAAGTAAAGCAGCTACAGCGCTCCCATTATCGTTGGCTCCCGGAGAACCAATTACGGAATCATAATGAGCGCCTATCAAAATAATTTCCTCAGGAAGATCGCTGCCTTTCAGTTCAACCCAAAGGTTCTCAGAAGGTATCCCTCTAACCTTGTAAGTTTGAGTTGAAACCTTATACCCCTGTTTCTTCCAAGTATTCCGAATAAAATCGGCTGCGCGGTGAAGCTGATTCGGCCGGAAAACGTTCCTCTCTCCAATATTTACTGCGAGTTCTACGACGTCTTGTCGAAGTCTTTGTTCGAGACTTTGGATTTCAGACATTGTGACAGTTTTTCGAATCTCGGAGGTTTTTGGTGTTTTGACACCTCGACATGGATTGAACAAAAAAGGAGTTACAATATAATAAGCTATCCACACGCCCAAAACGATCAAGATAATAATTATTATATTCCATTTTTTAATCATTATGACAAGAGGTCAAAGAGTCAGTGAGTTAAGGAGTCAAAGTCTTCACATTCTCTTATTCTGCGCCTCTTTTTCAAAGCAGCTCTATTTTACCAGGCATTCCGCAGGTGGGTATAAAAATGTCCCCTTGGCAGCCGGATCTCGCAGCCGATTAGAACGCCTACCTAAGGACATCTGTTCGTATTTATAGGATTCGGTGGTGTGAAATTCCAAAAAACAATAAGAGACTCTAAGACGCTTTTATATATTCCTCTACATCCTTTGGGTCTATCAATCCTTTATCCAAAAGTTTTTTTAGTGAACTCTGAAGAAGATACATTCCAAAAGTCGCACCGGTCTGCATATTGTTTTTTATCTTTGCATAAGCCCCTTCACGAATCAAATTTTTTATAGCGGGGGTATTAACCAAAAGTTCTGTTGCCAATACGCGGGTCCCTTGTTTGGTGGGTAGCAAAAGTTGATACAGTATCCCAATAAGACACATTGACAAGCGATCAGCTATTGTATGAGCCATATCAGGAGGGAAAAGATTCACGAGCCTTTCTAAGGCCTGAACAGCATCGCCCGCATGAACTGTTGAAATAATAAGCTGACCTGTTTCGGCAGCCCTCAAGGCATTGATCACTGATTCACTATCCCGCAACTCTCCGACCACGACAACATCAGGATCTTGACGCAAACAATATTTTAAGGCATCAGCAAACGACATCGTATCACTGCCTAGTTCACGCTGTTTTACAACACTCTTTTTTGCGGTATGAATATATTCAATTGGGTCCTCTGTTGTGATTACAACGCGGGCTAGGTTTTCGTTAATGTAATCAACCATCGAAGTCATTGTCGTAGATTTACCTGAGCCCGTTTTTCCTGCCATTAATATCAAACCTGATCTTGTTCTGCTAAAACGCTCCATGATTTCAACAGGAAGCCCCAGTTCCTCGAATGATTTAGTGTTGGCCGTAACACTTCTTAAAGTGGCCTCAATAAAACCCCTTTGATAGTGCAGATTGACGCGAAACCTGGAATTGATATCGGGAGAAAAAGCAAAATCTAACTCCTTGCGTTTTTCGAAATGTTCAATTTGCTCTTGATTTAGAAGGGGGTAAATCATTGTTTTAATTTGCCCTTCCTGAATCTTTTCGGTTTCCATGAAATGAATGTGACCTTCTATTCTCATCACCGGCGGTGAACCCACTGTAAGATGTAAATCCGAAGCGTTCGCTTTTACCGTTTTATCCAAAAGGGTATAGAGATTCATGCTCTCAAGAGATGTCGCGATGAAATTAACATCCTCAGGCTTTATATCTTCAAAGGCAGCGCCAACGATGAATTCATTAGCCCCAAATTCAGACTCTATTCTGACAACTTTCGAATGAACATTGATAGGATCTTGACGTCCCGGCAGGGCGATTTCCATTAAAAGCTTGGATCCTATGGAATATTCTTCCAAAGACTTGAATCCAACGCCGCCCACACTCAAATCCTTGGCCGTACTTTCTATGCCATGGTTGAGGGGTTTATTTTTCTGATCGAGCTTCCAACACTTTAAAGAAATATACAGGTCATGTCTTACATGTTTTCTTTTATTTTGTTCTTCTTCTTTGTTCATAAACACCCCCTTTTTGGCGAAGTAACCTCATATAGCCAATTGTATCATCAAACTTCTGTAGTGCGAAATTCCAATAAAGCATATAATTCGCCTGTGGAAAGAAAATTAAATATTTTATTTGTTAATTCTTATCTGAATGCCGGGGGGATTACCCGGTATATTTTGTATTTGGCCACTGAATTGGTCGGACGAGGGCATCAGGTTTGGGTGGCTTCATCCGGCGGTGAGTGGGAAGAGAAGTTTAAGAAAAACGGAATTAGCCTGGTTAAAATCCCGCTTAACACGAAGGCCATTTTTTCTCCGAAAATCTTAACGTCTTTCTTAGAGCTCAGACGCTTTTTAAAGACTCAGCAGATTGATTTAATTCATTCTCATAAGCGGGTGAGCCAATGTCTTGCTTCTTTGGTATCGGCTTTTACAAAAATTCCTCACATCACTACTTTTCATGGTTTCTACCGCCTTAGTTTCATGCGAAGACTTCTTAAATTTGATGGGACTAGAGCTATCGCGATTAGTAAAGCAACAGCAAACCATATTCAAGATGATCTCGGTATTAGTAATCAAAAGCTAAGAGTTGTCTATAATGGTGTGACATTAGAAGATCTAGCACCCCCGGGTCCGCTGAGTGAATTAAAAGAAAAATATAAGGTTAAAGGGTCGCCCATTATTGGCATGATGGCCCGTCTTAAACCCGAAAAAAACCATCAGCTAACTATCGCAGCACTCGGCACGCTCGTTAAAAAATTTCCTGATATTGTTTTATTGATTCCGGGCGAGGGAAGCTTGAAGCCAAAGCTTAAGAAAATGGTGATTGATCGTTGTCTAGAGAAAAACGTCCAGTTTTTTGACACCGTTGAGCCTCTTGGGATGTATAAGATGATGGATATCTTCATCCATCCGGCAACCAGCGAGGGTTTTGGGCTCGCTATCATCGAAGCTCAGATGGTGGGTGTCCCGGTGATTGCAACGGATGTGGATGGGATTAGAGAAATTGTTGTTGATAAAATCAGCGGATTACTTATTAAGAATCCTCACAACGAGGCAGAGCTTGCCGATAAAATTAGTTATCTTTTAAAAAATCCAGAAACGGCCGCCGGGCTTGTCAAGAAAGGCACGCATAGAGCGTACGACATTTTTTCAATTTCAAAAATGACCGACGGAATTCTCGAAGTTTACAAAGAAGTTCTAAATAGGTAGCTTGACCTTCATCACACCTAGCAATTTATGAGCATGGGACACAGAGAGATATCAGTGCAATTGCCCACGGACTACACCGAGGCTGAGCTTAAGGAAGTAATAGCCAAAAAATTGAGAATTAAAGAATTCTCCTATGAACCCCTGAAGAAAAGTCTTGATGCGCGGGATAAGGGAGATATTTATTGGAATGTTCGCCTCTCGGTTTTCTCTCAAGAAATCAAGGGAGGCACTCCCGAGCTTCCTGAATCTTTAAATATTCCTTATCAAAAAAGGAAAGAGAAGGTTGTTGTCGTCGGAAGCGGTCCGGCCGGATTTTTCTCTGCTCTAGTCCTTCAAAAAGCAGGATATCAAACTACGTTAAT
>CAZLUT010000033.1:0-10192 GCA_964562805.1 uncultured bacterium
TGAATACCGAGATGCGGGCTAAGGTTTTTGGTAAAAAAGATGCCTCAAAGCAACAATCAAGCAGTTTTGTAGCCGAACAAATTTTTAAGATCGCGCAAAACAAGATTAAATTACGAACAGGTGAGAATATTATTATCCGTCATGGGAAAATAGCGGGCATTCAGTCTTTGCCGGGAGCATAAAATGACCGAACCTCAAGATACTAATAAATATTTAAAAAAGAAATGCCGCTATTGCAATGCCAAGCTCGGCAAAGCTTTCCTTGACCTAGGCTCAACTCCCCTCGCTAATTCCTTTTTAACAAAAGAAGAAAAAAATAAAGTTGAATTTGAATGCCCTTTAAAATTGGTTCGCTGTCCTGTGTGCGGGCTTATTCAATTAACTCATGTTGTGCCAGCCGAAATGATGTTTGCTAATTACCTTTATGTGAGCTCAACCACGAAAACGTTTCAAATTCATTTTGCTGAGTACGCCCGCTCGGTAAAAAAGCGTCTCAAGCCAATCGCCTCCCCTCTTGCAGTTGATATTGGAAGCAATGATGGTCTTCTGCTCTCCTGCTACCAAAAAGAAGGCATGCGAATTGTGGGTGTCGATCCGGCTTCAAACCTTGCGGAGGAAGCTAATAAAAAAGGCCTTGCCACAATTAATGACTATTTTGGAGCTGAAAGCGCCCAAAAGATAATAGATGAATTTGGTAAAGCACACGTCATCAGCGGCAATAATGTCTTTGCTCACATTGACGGCACGCAGGATGTTTTACGTAATGTTAAAAAGCTTCTTGATTCAGACGGGCTTTTTGTTATTGAGTTTCCTTATTTGGGCGTCATGCTTGAAGATATGGTTTTTGATATGATTTACCATGAGCACATGTCCTACATTCATTTAGCGCCCCTCAAATATGTTTTAGATCAATTTGATATGAAAATTTTCGCTGTTGAGGAAGTGTCTTCCCACGGCGGTTCGCTTCGTGTTTTTATCGAACATAAAACCGGTCCTTACCCTATCTCAAAGGAAGTCGAAGAGTTGGCCGCCAAAGAAGAGGAGGACGGCTATAATACTGAAGAGATTTATCACAAATTTGCGAACCGCGTTTATGAAGTGAAACGAAAATTAAATCAATTTGTTGAAGATGCTAAAAAAGAAGGCAAAACTATCTCAGGTTACGGAGCGCCAGCAAAAGGCAACACTCTGATTAATTTCTGCAAGCTTACTTCAAAAGAAATCGACTACATTGTTGATGATAATCCGCTTAAGCAGAATATGTTAGCTCCGGGTTCTAAGATCCCTGTTGTGCCAAGCTCCCGCCTACGGGAAGAGCCGACCGACATTGTAATTATCTTTGCCTGGAATTTTGCGGACGAGATCATTGAGAAATTAGAAGATCTAAGAGCTAAAGGCACCCAATTTATCGTCCCGCTTCCAAAACCGAAAATAGTTTAATACGGGAGAGATGGCAGAGTGGTCGAATGCGACGGTTTCGAAAACCGTTAGGCTCGTAAGGGTCTCCAGGGTTGACCGCCATTCGGCGGTCGTCTCATATGGAATGCTATTCTACTCTGCTCTTCGAGCAGATGTGAGATCGAATCCCAAGGGATTCTCGCCCTGCTATATAATCGTTTATAATAATATTACGGAGAGATGGCAGAGTGGTCGAATGCGACGGTTTCGAAAACCGTTAGGCTCGTAAGGGTCTCCAGGGTTCGAATCCCTGTCTCTCCGCCACTTAACTCAAAATACCCTTTTAAAGAGGAAAAGTTTCCACTTACAATATCTAAAAAATGGTCTTGTGACTAAAATTTTGAAATAAATAAGATTTAAAAAATAGAAAAAAATGAAATTCAAAAACGCAACAGGCAAATCAATATTGGCATTTTGGCCTTTATTTATTGCCTTGCTAATATTTCTCGGCTCTATTTTTATAGTTGCTGTCACAGCAACGTCTTTGACTGATGGAAAAATTATTTATACTCTGGATGATCCGTATATCCATATGGCAGTGGCAAAAAACATTGCGCTGAATGGTATATATGGAGTTACTCCCTACGGGTTTTCAGCTTCTTCCTCGTCTCCACTATGGACATCTCTTTTAGCATTTTTTTTCTCAATTTTTGGCTTGAATGAAACGTTTCCTGGAATGCTAAATGTTGCGTTTGCGGGTCTTTGTATTGTTGCGGCGTTTTATATTTTGCGGTCTTTTAATCTTAGCGGCTGGGTATCTTTTATCTGGCTGATCTTGTTTATTTTTTTCACAAAGCTCCCGGCATTAGTTTCAACAGGAATGGAGCACACTCTTCACCTATTGTTATCGATCGGTGTTTTGTATGTCGCTGGCGAAATTATTAGCGGAAAGCGCTCAGCCGTTTGGAAAGGGGCGCTTTTTTTGTTGGGCGCGCTATGTGTCGCATCGAGATATGAAGGTATTTTTTTGATTTTTGCAATTAGCTTGTGTTTTGTAATTAATAAGAAAATAAAACTTTCTACTACGTTTTTTGCGGCTTGTTTAATTCCGATTATTTTTGTGGGCATGTTCCAGATCGTTAATGGGTGGTATTTCATTCCAAGTCCAATTTTAAAAAAGGGCGTTAGCGAGACCATTCGTAGTTTAAGCAGCAACCCCCTCAGCAGACTTTATTCAGCAAAACATCTGCTCGTATTAGTTGTTGTTGCCACATGCCAATTAATTAACCGGCTTAGAGAAGAACGGTTTCTTAATAGTTCAAAACAAATGTGGCTATTTTGCTTTATCGTCTCATTAGTTTTACATTGCTTTTTTTCAGGAACGGGCTTGCGTTACGAGGGGTATCTAGTGGGGCTCGGAGTGTTGGCAGTCGGAATAAATTGGCCCATTCACATATTAGGAAAGAGGAGCGATGGAAGCGGTAAAAAAATGTTCTTTTCTTATGTGACAAGGTATGCATTTATTTTACTGTTAATTTTTATATTTATACTTCCGTCAATCAAATGGTTTGTAAAATCTTCTATTGCGCAACCGCGAGCATCCAAAAATATTTATGAGCAACAATATCAAATGGGCTTATTTTTAAAGAAATATTATGAAGGTAAAGTTGTCGTAGCTAATGATATAGGTGCCATTAATTATTTGGCCGATATCAAATTGGTTGATTTGACAGGGCTTGGAACAAAAGAGCCGTTAGATAGGCGGATAGAGGCATACATCCAAATGATTAAGAAAAAAATATTTAAAGAAACTCTCAAACCCGTTGCGAGCAGCAAAAGATTTAATAAAGAATTAACAGATAAATATAACGCTGATATAGCTGTTATTTATGATGCTTGGTATAAAAATGGAATTCCCTCCCATTGGATAAAAAAAGGCGAATGGGAAATCCAAAGCAATGTTGCTTGCGCCTCAAGCACTGTATCATTTTACGCTATCAATCCTAATGAGGATGCTTATTTGGAAAAGAGTCTTGCCGAGTTTTCATCTCAATTACCTAAAGATGTAATTCAAAGATATGAATAATACGCTATTTTTTAATAAACTTTTTAAACCAAATACTATCGTTATTTTTCTTGTGCTTATAATTGCTGCTTCTGTGTTTTTTCGCGTCTGGAGCATTTCGCAAAAAAACATGCTTAGTCATGACGAGGCAATCTCATATTTGGCTGCAACAGGACACCAAGCGGAATATCACAGTACAGCAAAAGAGAAAAATCCTCCGTTTGGTGAATGGGTAAAGGCAATTGAATGGAAGAAGTTTATCAAGCCGGAAGGGCGTTTACGTTTTGGAAAAATAAGCTTTGACCTTGCCCATTACGATATTCATCCACCGTTATATTTTTGGTTGTTGCATTTATGGGTTTTAATCTTTGGGGTTAGTCTCTGGGCCGGCCCAGCATTGAATATTTCACTTTTTCTTCTTACAAGCTTATTCCTCTTTCAATTTGCACGGTATCTTTTAAAAAATTCGACCGAAGCGGGTCTTGTTGTTTTTATATGGGCACTAAGCCCTGCGACCATCTCTACTTCTAGCATGGCAAGGCAATACGATCTTCTTGCTCTCTGCACAATATTGTTTGTTTGGCAAATTATTAGATGTACAGATTTGGGGAAATGTTTCAAGTGGCGCGATTTCTTTTTCTTGTCGCTTGCAGGTGCAGCAGGAATGTTAACGCAATATCTTTTTACTGTATTAGTTATCCCTGCCGGCCTAGTATTTTTAAGTATTAAATTATTCAAAACAAATAAAAAGCGTTTGATGAAAGGTGTTGCATCAATAGGGGTGGGCGCAATTTTTTTTCTGATATGTCATCCGATGTTTTACATTTCTTTTATGAGACAACGGCACCTAGTTCAACCTTTTCATTTTAGCGATCTTCTTTATCGAGCAAAAGAGTCTTCCCTGCTTCTTTTCAAGTACTTTGGTTTAAATTTTTCAAGTTTGAAATGGGTGTTTGCTGTATTTACGGCAGTATTTATATTGCTGACACTTACTTATTTTCTTAGCGGATTATTTCGAACGTGCGTTCATAAAAAATCCTCAAATGAAATTAGCGCTGTATATTTTTTCTTATGGCTTTATGGAGGAAGCGTGCTGTTATACCTAATGTTTATTACTCCAGAACATGCGTTGAGAAGCAGATTTTTAAGTATCGTATGGCCTTTCTTTGCTTTTATTCCAGTGATATTCTTGCGTTACATAAAAAAATATAATTTTCTTGTCACGGCATTATTTTGCGCATGTATTCTTATTTGTAATATATATATCTGCCAAATCCAAAAAGCAAACAACAAAGAAGCGGCGCCTCTATTAATAAAAAATTTGCCATTATCAACAATGGGCCCCAGTAAAGTTGTTCTTGATTCTGTTTACAGAGGTTTTTTACTGCCGCGTGTTTGCCAATTACAAGATGATCAACCATTGTTTGCTGCGGACCAAAGTTTTATGATAAATAATCAGGATCTGTGGCTGGGTCAGCTTTACGATAACAATGTTTACATAGGCAGCCTGTCCGAAAATAACACAAAGGAAAATCAACAGAAGCTTCTTCAATTGGCAAAAAATAATTATGAGGTTGCTAAGATTAGTGAAGATAACTTATTTAAAATACAAAAAAAGTCGAAAAATACAGCTTAGTTTGTATGGACAGAAGGGGCTTTGGAAAAATGTCATCGCAGCTTGCAACGGGCAAATAAAATAATAAATAAAAATGATTAATAAAAAATTCAATAAATATTTAATAAATATTCCATGCTTAATATTTTCAATATTATTTGTTTTGTTTTTTGCTGAAATGATTGCGCGAATGTATGTTTCAGGCTTAGAAAACAAAGCGGGGCATCCGGAATGTCTCAAAAAAATACACCAAGTAAAAGAAACAAAGTATTTATATGGATTAAGACCAAACTCTGAATCGGTCTGCAAACATCAGAATGGGAATATTTTTTATAAAATAAATTCAAAAGGATTGCGCGATAAAGAAATCGCATATAAAAAGAAAGAGGAAGAAAAGCGGATTTTAATATTAGGTGATAGCGTTAGTTTTGGCTATAAGGCCAGCCGCGATGAACTGTTCAGCCATTATTTAGAAAAGAAATTAGGAAAAAACTATACGGTAATAAATAGTAGCGTAGGGGGGTATAACACATTTAACGAATTAGAATATTTAAAAGCAGAGGGTATAAAGTATAACCCCGATGTTGTTATATTGGGAATATGCCTTAATGATGTAGACCAACCGTTCGAACATTTTTCTCATCATACATTAGAAAAAATGGGAACCATCCCAAATTCTGCGTACCCATCATTAAATATTAAAGATTGGCTTAAATCAAAATTTGTATTGCCCAGATTAATTTATCCGAAATTGCAAATTGTGAAACATAAAATTAGAAGACTTAAAGATAAAATGTTTCATAAAGAAACAACGGACGGTGGCAAAAACGACATAAAGAAGTATAAAGCATACGAAGGGTGCTTAATAAGCCTGGCCAAATATAACTCAAGCGAATGGAAGTGGCTCAGAAAACAGCTTTTGCAAATAAATGCGTATCTAGAAGAAAGAAATATTAAATTTGGAATAGTTGTTTTTCCGTTAAAATACCAGTTAACTGATGGCAGTTATGATTTAGCAAACAACAATTTTGATATATTTTTTAAAGATTCCGGAATAAACGGAATTAACGTTTTAGAAATGTTTAGGGTTAAAGCTAATGACGCAAAAGAGGATTTGTTTGTAGATACCACCCATTTAAATTCTGTTGGGCATGAATTTGCCGCCGATTTAATAAAAGAATTTTTAATTGAAAAAACTTAGGTTAGCTTCAGCTGTTTGAAGTTCTTTATGCCCTTTTTATACTTAAGCCTTCTCTTATTGACTCGGCAATTCCTTGAAATTTCCACCGCCCGTAGCGTCCGATTTGATAAATGTTATGCTCTTTTAACAGCGCTATTGCTTTTTCTTTCCATTTAGAATCCGGCCAGGACCAAGTATAGGCAGCCTCAACCCAAACAGGGTCCACTACTTCCGCGTTTTTTATAAAATTCAATTCCTGTAATTCATTTACAACAGAACCGATATAAGTTTTTATTTCCTCTTCAGACGGTTTTTGGCCAGGCAAATACGCGCGCTCAACATATATGCTGACATGGCCGTTGGCTTCTTGTGAAGCTTTAGGAAGAAAAGAAGTGTCTACATTGCTATAAAATCCAACCCGATGAAACCCCGATTTGCTCCTAGGATTGTATAGCCAGTGCTCGTCCGGACAATTATTTCCGCGCTCGGCACCGATATTTAATACCAACACTGAAGTGTAAGGGTCTGCCGCCTGATCTACGCGAAGCCCTGTCATTTCTATCATTTTATTAAGAGGTAACGTTGAGACCAATCGATCATAGGAGACAACGCTGCCATCCGCAAAATGGACCTTTTTTTCTTTTGCATTGATCTTGGTCGCTCGTTTTTCATAATGAATATCGCATTCCTTCGCCATACACCGAATCAAAGTGTCTAAGCCCTCTTTAGGATACACAAAAGTTGCGTTGTACCCTGCAGAAGGAGTATCAGCCATTGCACCCTGTTTAACCAACTTAATATCTACAGGTGATTTATGTATATCCTGTGGAGCAATTTTTTTATATAGATTAGCTGTGTACAATTCGTGAAAAGGGTAGAAAAACAGTTTACAGAGAGTTGATCCAAAATTTTTGAGCAGCCATCCCTCCATTGTGGAACTGTCGTCAGAAGCGGGGCTCGATATCTCTTCTAAAATTTTCTTGATAGTTTCTTTGTCTAAAAATCGCAGGCTATTCTGTATAGGGTAAGGTACAAAAATATTTTCTTTATCAAAATAAACTGAGGAATGGCGTATATAATCTTTTAAAGGCGTAAATTTGTTAATAAATGACAAAATGCTATCATCTGCCCCAAAAATCCAATGCCCGCCACCAATCTCAAAACGATAGCCATTTATAGAATATGATAAACATATCCCCCCCGGTTTATTTTCTGCTTCATAAATTGGTAATCCGGATGAAATTGCAGCTGAAAGCCCTGTAATGCCCGCGCCAAGAATCATAATTTAAGTCCTTCGGTTATTTTTCATGTTATAAGGTTTTTTATTATAAGTTATCATGTATTTAAACATAACCTGTTTCTTCTTTTTTTCAGGCATGCCTCAAAAAAATCTAAATTAAACGCTATCTCGCGCTTGTCATCTAGGCACGATTACGTAAAGCCTGTCTTTTTTCCTGACAGGTTTTATAGTTTTGATTGCTATTCGCGTCCCCTTTTCTACTGAGCCAACCTTCTTATGTTCGACTTCCATCGACTCCACTTCTCCTGAAATTACTCCGGTCGTAGGCCCTTGGAACATTATTGCCTCACCTTTCTTAAGGCCTCGGCTCTCGATTTTAACTTCAGCAACACCTAGCTTCCTATAATAATTGGTAACAAAACCAACATATGCTTTTTTGGCTGTAGCGTGCGAACCGTAAACTTTTGTCCATTCGTGGATAGGTTTTCCTAAGAAAAATCCGGAAGAAAAATCGCGGTTATAAACTTTTCTAAGCTTTTGGGTAAGCTCCTGCTTTAAGCTTTGGAATTTTTTGCTGAAACCTTTTTCCTTGTAATGCTCAAAATAATAGTCGATCGCTTTCCGATAAACCTTTGTTACTGTTTTAACATATTCGGGACTACGATCCCGGCCTTCGATTTTTAAACTACTAATCCCCGCTTTAAGCAGCTGTTCGACAAAAGGCAAGACGCAAAGATCCTTGGGGCTCAATAAATAGTCTTCGCCGGCCACAAATTCACACTCCTCATCGCTTGAGCGAATCATGTATTCCCTGCGGCATGGCTGCAGACACTCGCCCCGATTCGCTGATTTTCCATATTGATAGTGCGAGAGAAAACAGCGCCCGCTTATTGAAACGCACATAGCGCCATGGGCAAAAACTTCAATCTCGATCTTCCCGGCCCCAGCACCTAATTGTTTCTTAAGGTTAGCTCGAATGTTCTTAATGTCTTCAAGCGAGCATTCTCTGGCTAGAACGAATCTTTTAATTCCAAATTTTTTATAGAAAAAGGTAATCGCCTTCGAGTTTGAAACTGACATTTGTGTTGAAATATAAATAGGAATACGAGAACGTTTAGCTTCTTCGATAACCGAAAAATCCCAGCAAATAATCGCGTCTACGCCGGTTTTTTTGGCTTGGTTAATTAAAGTTTTAATTTTTTTAAGTTCATTCTCATAAGTTAAAACGTTTAAAGTAAGGTAAGCTTTTGTCTTGTTTTGATGACAAAATTTAGTAATACGAGATAAATCAGAAATTGAAAAATTTTTGGCTCCTGACCTCATATTAATACCTCGAACTCCAAAATAAACGGCGTCTGCCCCTCCTTGGACGGCGGCTCTTAGGCTTGTCCAATCTCCTGCGGGGGCCATGATTTCAGGCTTTTTATTAATTTGTTTCATGTTTTTTATATTTTGAAACTTTGAATTTATTTGTGTTTTTTCCTAGCTACTAACAACTATCGGCTAACCACTACTTAAATTATTCCCTTTACCCCTAGATTTCTATAAACCACCAAATGATCTTGCGATTGAATTAAAGGTTTTCGTTTCTTAAAAAAATGGCGGTAGCAAAACTCCACGATTTCTTTTCTTTGCGCGAGAGTGTAATGGTGCACATTGGGATATAAAAGAATCATCCATATTACAGCCATAAATTTTTCAAAATCATTTACAAAAAATTGAACATGATTTGTTCGGGTAAGAATCTCTGCTTTCTTAAAAAGCTTTTCTCCTTTGAGACGTTCGGCGAAAGCTAAAAGATCTTGATTATTTTCATGATTACAGAATTTACCCGCGAAGTGATTGTAGAGCCACGTGGTTGTATAAAGGTTTTTGGCTTTGGCCGCCATCAAGACGCTGTAAATAGCGCCTTTTTTTGCTAAAAGATGCTGATATAAATTTTTAAAAAGCTTGTACCAGTTTTCACGTTTCGAGTAATACATCGAGTGCTGCAGGGTAATAAGGTCTATTTTTTCGCGATGGAATCTTTGCGCTAAAGCTTTTTTAGTTTTATCAGCTTCAAAAAAAATACGGCGAAAATCTGCCAAAACGGTATAAACATTTTTTGTTTCTTGCCGTTTAATTCTTTCTTGTATGACCTTTAAAGCTGATTTTTCAATATCAAGAAGGTAAAGGCCTTTTTGGAAAGCGGTTTGCAAGATACGAAACTGAGGTTCATTACTAGAGCCGATTGAAAGCGCGCGGAACCTTTTTTTTAATGGAAGGCTTTTTGATAAGGTGCGGGTAACTCGAGTCAACGTTTCGCCGACATCAACTTTGTCGTTGCTGTACCTGGCCCAAATTTTATCCTCGCGCCACATGAAATGCTTAGAAGCATCTAGCCCTTTTTGAAGTAGTTTAATAGGAATAGTCACAACACCGTTCCCGGGCGCTTACCTTGCCTCATGTGTTTGCCTTGGGCTGGGGCGCAATCACTAATTATCATCTAAAATAAACGATTATCACAAAAATGGCCGTCACTATGGAAACAATCGAGCCTACAATGCCCCAAACCAAATAAAGAGATTCTGAGTCATAATAATGGTAATTGGGATTCCCCCAAGAACCGTAGGGTTTAATGATTCCCACGATGCTAAAAATTAAGAGCAGAAAAAAGAAGAGGTTTTCAAAATTTAAACATTCTTTAGAAAAACC
>CAZLUT010000033.1:10202-21809 GCA_964562805.1 uncultured bacterium
AGCTAGACGGCTATAGCCATAAAACGCTAAAACTAAGAAAAATAAAATCCTAAAAAATCTTCCAAGAATCTTGAGAAACGCAATAAAACCCCCTTCTTCTCCGATAGAATCCTCTGACATAATCTCATCAGGTTTAAGTCGAAACATGGGAGCCTTCTCCTTTTTTGTTCATCCCTCTTCTATTTTACTCTATAAAACTTGTTTTTGCGAATCGAAGCTTTAGAATTTCCTAGGTTCGTTGTAATATACGCCATGGAATCAGCAGGAAACCCAACGCTTCATGACCCCACTTTCTTAAAACATCTCGCTATCGCTGCTTTGATTATTTTAATCGCGGGGGTTGTCTACTGGCTCTTAAAGCGGGCTTGCGTTGCTTTGGAGACAAAAAAGGGGGTCCCTCAACCTATTACTTCCCTAATGGTCGGCATAGCTAAATTCGGTATCTTGGTCGCTACTGTTTTTCTTATTTTGGAAGAATTTGGAATTCCTCTTGAAAAGCTGTTCGCGTTTCTCGCTGCGGTCGCGGCTATGGTTGCAATTGGTTTTGTCGCGGTATGGAGCATCTTGAGCAATTTTTTCAGCACGTTTATTATCAAGGCTTTTCGCCCTTTTTCTGTCGGAGATGAGATTGAATTTCCTGGCGAAACTATTAAAGGCAAGGTTTTAAGTATCGGTTTTTATTATACGACTGTTTCAGATACAGATGGCAGCATGTATAAAATACCAAACAATACTTTCTTTCAAAAAGTCTTGAAGCAGAAACCGTCCCGCTGAATTATTTTCTGAGAATTGATAGAATTTGCTCTACTATTCCAATATGCCTTAGTTCGTCCTTTTCAATCGCTTTTAAAGTTTCACGCATAGATCCATCAGCTAGAACGCTATAAACCGCATAACTATCCTGCATCCCCTTCTCGGCCCACAAGACACTATTAAAAATCTCTGTCAGTTCACTTTTAGAAGGCATCTTGGCTTCCTTTCTCAACTCTTTGAATAAGGTTTGTTACTGTTTTTTGATGTCTTTTAGTATCTTCTATCAAAACACCTAAAAATTTAATAATTTCTTTTTGCTCCCCTTTTGATAATCCCTCTGTTTCTCTGACTCGGTCCGTTAAAGTTTTTTCATAATTCAAAATAAATTCGTCTTCGTTTTTTAAAGATCTCCTGAGCATTTCAAGTAGATTGTTTTTTTCAATCATGATCAGCTCTCCTTGTCTTTTGGCAAGTTCCTCGGCGGCGAAATAAAAAGCCGTGTGATGGGTTCGGGAATTTCGGTGTTGACTATTGATTCAATTGTTTTTATGTCGTCTTCGTTTAATTTCGAATTAAAAGTCCCGGCATTGTCTTTCGCCTGCTCAGCTTTTCTCATCCCCACCAATGCTGAAGTAACGCACGTCTTATTAACCGCCCATTGAATCGCAAGCTGAGTAACAGTGAGCCCCCGAGATTTGGCGAATTCTTTGAGACAGCTCGTAGCTCTAACATAATCCTTAAGGTTGTCAGGTTTAAACCTTGGATCCATGCTTCTAACATCACCTTCTTTAAAGATTGTCTCGGCTGTTATTTTTCCCGACAAAAGGCCTCGGCAAATGGAACCGTAGGTTAAAACTGCGATATTATTTTCAGCGCAAAACGGCAAAACATCTTCTTCGATTCCTCTTTCATACAGATTGTAAGGAGGTTGAAGGCTATGAAGCGGGGCGTGTTTCATGCATTCCTTCATTTGATCAATAGTAAAATTGCTGACGCCAATCGCACGAATAACGCCTTTTTCAAGCAGCCCTAGAAGGGTTTCCATGGTTTCAGCAAAAGATACTGCCTCATCCGGCCAATGAACTTGATAAATGTCGATCACATCAGTTTGAAGCCGTTTCCGGCTTTCATCGATTTCTTTTAAAATCCTATCTCGTGAAGAATTCCTTCGAATACGCTCCCGGTTGCTGTCATTCCATTCAAGTCCGCACTTGGTAGCCAAAATTACTTTGTCTCTCGCCTTTAACTGGGAAACAACATTCCCAACAATTGTTTCTGAGTGGCCAAAACCATAAACAGGTGCCGTGTCAATAAGCGTAACGCCAGACTCAATGGCAGCTGTAATAGCGGCGACACTTTCCTCGTCTGAGGAGCCTCCCCACATCCATCCGCCTGTAACCCAAGTACCTAAGCCTACTTTAGATACTTCAAAATCTAATTTACCAAATTTCCTATATTCCATTCTCTTAACTTCTAACTCTTGCTTTTAGAACCTATTTCTCACATCACCGGTATTACTTTTGTCTGTTTTTCTCCGCCCTCTAATTTATCAAAGGTGACCGTCAACACGCCATTCTCATACGAAGCTTCAACGCTCCCTTCGTCCACATAAGGCGGCAAGGGCATTGATCTCGAAAATGATCCATACCGGATTTCGCTTGAATAGAAACCTTGAGCGGTGTCTTCTTTTTGTTTTTCGCTTTTTCGTTCGCCTTGAATAAGCAGGATCCCGTTTTGTACCTTTGCCTGAATTTTATCTTTTTCAAGACCCGGTATATCAAATTGGTAGATAACTTTGTCCTTGGTCTCTTCCATATCGGCGCTCGGCAAATAATCGGCAGAACTTCCTATATCAATATTCTGAAAAGGAATGGCGGCGTGCTGAATAATGTTGCCCATCATTCTTTCCATGTCTTGCTGCATCCTTTGCAGCTCAATAAAAGGATTGCTTGGCCGAGAAGCCTGAAATGTTCTTCCCGGTTTTCTAACAGGAGTTCCTGAAATCTGTCCTGACAACTGCCCTCTCGGGCTGGCCGGCTTTGAAATCGATTTTGTCTTTCCAAGTTCAGAAGATATTTGTTTATTTTGTTTATAAAGATTTAAAAGAAAAATACCTTGGAAAGTTATTAATAAAGCCAAAATACCAATAATGATAGGTAGTGCTTTACTTTCCTTTTTCTCTGCCATATAGTCCACCTCTCTTTTTTGCTTACAGACGCTATTATACTGCTAAAAGAAGAGAGAGATAAGAAAATCCAGAAGGAGAAACTAATTTGATATTTGAACCTTATTTGCCATCGCAAAAAGAATTTGACCCTAAAAATGCTAACCCATGCCAAGATTGCAGCCATTGCTGTGAATATATGGCTTTGGAAATAGACGTGCCGACAGATGCCGCTGACTTTGACCAAGTTCGGTGGTACCTTCTCCACAAAAATGTTTGGGTCTATGTTGATCACGATAGGTCATGGAATCTTCAGTTTAATACGCCGTGTGAAAAATTGGGAAATGGTTTATGTGAACATTATAAAAAGCGGCCTCAGCTTTGCCGGGACTATGAACCGTCTGATTGCCCCCGTTTTGATGAAGCCTCTACCGAGGAACATCTTTTTAAATCAGAAACCGACTTGCTAAATTACTTGGCTATTAAAAAACCAGGCGTTTATAAAAAACTAAAAGAGAAGTCTTTGAAAGAGGGCGGAACTTTAAATTAAGAAAAGAGTGCCTTGATCCGCTCTAAAAATGGCGGTCCCAAAATAATAAGTCCGACTATAGAAGAGCCGATTGAAACAATTAAAACAGCCGCGGCCCCTATATCTTTCGCCCTTTTAGCCGGTTGGGTATAAGTCGGCGCTACGAAATCAACTAGCATTTCAATCACCGTATTAAAGGCTTCGGCCATCCACACAGCTGCAATGGCCACAAGAATAAACGCCCATTCGATAGGGCTAAGCCCAAGCCACCAGCTCATTATTAACACTAAAATAGTCGCAACGGCATGAATCCAAGCGTTGTGCTCTGTTTTAATAATATCAATCAATCCATTGATGCCATGCTGGAAACTTTTAATGCGGTCTAAAAATGAAAAGGGCTTCTTTGGTCGTTCGTGGTGATGCTTGTTGTTGTAATTAATCTCGCCAAATCTCATATATTTCTCTCTTTTTGAATTCTACCATAGATCAAAGCTCTAATTCGAGAATTCACAAAGTTTTTCCAGGGTGTTCGTGTAATGAGACCCCTTCCAAAATATTTTATGGCAATGCTTACAGCGCCAAAACCGGTCTTGATCTCTAAAAACAGAGGCAGAGATTTCTTCTTGGATCATTTTTTTCGCCACTTCTTCTACAGGCTCATTACATCCAAGGCATCGGGAAAAATACTGTTTGTGATCGACCTTTAAATGCAGCCTCTGCACAACTTCTTTTAGCTGCTCAAGATAATCTTCTCTTTTGATAAAAAGGCTGTGTTTGGGAGTGGCTTTCTGGGCAAGTTCTTTATCGCGAGTTAAAAGCACCCTGTTTTCAGCTCTAGCTTTCTTAAAAAGCTCTTCATCAGATCCGCCGGGCAGCTCAACCGTATCAAATCCCATAATGCGAAGCCATTTACACAAACGACCTAGCATATCATCGGTTAAAAATTGCACGATTAATCTCTAGGCCTTTATCAGCATTGCTTCTTTAAGCTCTGATGCTTTTTCTTCACCCGCAAGCTGTTTTACGATCTCAAGAGAAAATTCAAGCGCTGTCCCGGGCCCCTGACTTGTAATTACATTTCCATCAACTTTGACACGGTCTTTAACATGAGTCGTTGCTTCTTTAAATTTTGCTTCACAACCGGGATAACAAGTAGCTTTCTTACCATCCAAAACCCCAGCAGGTGTGAGCGCCAAAGCGGGTGCCGCACAAATAGCGGCAATGATTTTTCCTGCTTGATTCATTTTTTTAAGGAGACTTATCAACTCCTCGGAGGCTCCCAAATTAGTTGAACCTTGAAAACCTCCCGGTAAAATAATCGCATCGGGCAGACCCTGGACTTCGTCTAAGGTGATATCGGCTGTGATCTCTACATTCCGGGCGCTTTTAATTACTTTCTCATTTGTGCCGGCCATTACTACTTCTATTTCGGCCCGCCTTAATACATCAATTGGGGCAATTGCTTCCACCTCTTCAAACCCTTCAGCCAAAACAATTAAAGCTTGCTTACTCATGTATTCTCCTCCTCTTCTTTAGAGCCTATCTTTTTATAAAAAATTAGAGGCGGGATTATTATAAAAAAAGGAAGAAAAAGAAAAGCACGCCTCTTAAACAAAAGTAAAACAAGTATCAGTAAAAAAGTTAAAAGTATTGAAATTAAAAAATAACCTTTAGGTTTCATTAAATTTTAGGTGAGCTCCGGTGTCACCATCCATTTTAATTGCCATTCTTCCAGACTCCCGGCTTCAAGACAACAAATTCCGCCTTGGGCAAAACGAATGCAGGCCAAGTTTTCTTCATTGGTTAAAAAAAATCCGCTTAGTTTAGCTAAGAAAGGCAAATGCCCCACAATCATCAAGTCTTCCTCTCCAAAAAGCTCATTTATCTTTTTTGTTATATTGATAACAGAATCATTAGGGTCTAACCCTTCTTTTTCCGTACAAATTCCCTTTTTCCCTAAGATCTTCTCGATAATCTGAGCGCTCTCGATGGCTCTTGTTTTGGAACTATGCCAAATAAGGTTAGGTGCTTGGTCGGTTCTTTTTAAAAAAACAGCAGACTTTTCAACGTCTTCTTTTCCTTTTTGAGACAAGGGGCGGTTCGGATCAACATCCTTAGAAATGGCTTCGCCATGCTGGACTAAAAAGAGTTTCATGTTTTAACTCCTTTTTGATAAATAAGCTTTTGAAACACTTCTTCTTCATGCAAACTTTTGAGATCAGGATCCCTTTTCATATGATTAAAATCTCGATAACCAAATTGTATCGCTTTTTTTAAAGCCGTAATCGCTTCCCTCTTCCCGCCAACCAGCGCGAAGCTGCACGCAAGATTATAAAAAATAATAGGTTCGTCTGGTAACAGTTTAGCTAAACGTTTATCAATTTTAAGACCTTCTTCGCATCTTCCCTTTTTCGTATAGGCTTCGGCTAGAGGAATAAGTGCGTCAATAAAATCAGGCTTGTCTTTTATAAGCTTTTCATAAAAAGAAATTTCAAAATCAACTTGCTCGCTATTTTTCATCGATTTTCCTGATACAGCTTAACCAAGACTCTTTCTGCTTCTGCTATGTTTTCACCAAAACTCATAACACCATCTTCATGCCCGCCCATAACCAAAACTTTTTTGTCTTTCAAGCCGATTCCTTTACAAAGTTTTGTCATTTCTTGCGCCATTTCAGGTGTGCCATAAGACGCCTCCTTGGAAGTAATTGGGAAGTTTTTTTGTTTAAGCGCTTGCCACAGCTTTTTGTGATGGGTATGAATTGCGGCTTTAATATTTGAATCCGCTTCATAGAGCGCAGCGTGCGTCATGGCTTCTGATGAGGGCTCCGAAGGACCTTCGCACGCAACCTGATTTTTCTCAATATTATAAGAAATGACCTGAGTGTAATGGTTCTCGTCTAATTGAGGCACAGCACCCGTCCCGGTGCCGGAAATAATAAATTGGTTAGTGCCGGGCATTCGAATGCTGACATTTCCAAACCCTATACCATTATCTAAAACTCCGATTAAGCCCAATTGATAAAGTCGGTTTCGGCATTCATTAAGCTCTTTGACCTCAGAATAAGGAAGTGGCTTATTTTTAACCCACTCTAAATTAAATTTTATATATCCTTCTTCTTTATTCACTGGCCCCTCAGATCTTAGATCTCAGTTCTGGTCCCTGCATTATTTGTTAGCTTCTAACAAATAATGCCATTGCTTCCATATGCCCCGTCTGGGGAAACATATCAATTAAGCCATATGCTTCCATACTATAGCCCTTAGATTCAATCAAAATTTTAGCGTCTCTGGCCAAAGTCAGAGGATTGCAGGAAATATAAAGAATTTTTGAAAGTTCATGGCCGCTTATAGAACTCACAAGACTCAACGCTCCGGTGCGCGGGGGGTCGATCAGCATTTTTTGAATCGGTAAAAGCCTTTTGAATTCTTCTTCAGAAATCTCATCCAGATTCATTGTTTTAAATTCGACGGTTTCACTAAGCCTGTTTGCCTCGGCATTTTTCCCGGCTGTAATAATCTGACTTTCATTAAATTCAATCCCCGTAATCTGAGCGCCCGAGCGAGCCAAAGGAAGACTAAAGTTTCCAATCCCGCAAAACATATCGGCGATTCTTTCTCCTTGCTTTGGTTCCAATAATTCTACAGCCCGCCTTACCATTATTTGATTAATTTCAGGGTTTATTTGAGTAAATTGAGCCGGGTGAAAACTAAAAGTAAGTTCAAATTCAGGAAGCCTGTAGTTAAGCTCTATACTCTTCTTGGGGTCTAGAAGATGAATCGAATCCAACCCGTCCGGCTGAAGACAAAGAGAAATGCCATGCTCCTTTTCAAAAGATAAAAGTTCCTTACGATCCTCTTCTGTAATAGGTTTTAAGTGACGAATCACTAAAGAAGTTTCCTTGTCACCGCAACTGACATTAATTTGAGGCAAATGCTCATGTATTGATAATTTTTGAATTAAATGCCTTAAAGGAAGTATTAAATTGGAAACTTTTTTAGGAAGAATCAGGCAGTTTTCGATATCCGCAACATATTGTTTTTTCTTTTCTCTAAACCCGACCAGAACGCTTTCTTTCTTTTTTACGTGTTTTGCGGATAGGTTTGCTCGGTAGCGATAATGCCATGGATTTCCGGAGATGGTCGATAGCGTTTCCTCGGGTAAAGCGTCCAATTCATCCAATAAAACTTTCTTTAAATATTTTTCTTTTTCTTGGATTTGAATCTTAGGGTCAATATGCTGCAGTTTGCATCCGCCGCACACGCCAAAATATCGGCACTGGGGCTCTATTTGAGGGGTATCGAGATTCGCCCACCACTTCTCTTTCTTTTTTTTCTTCACCCTATCCATATTTCAAAATCCTCCCAATACCTTCTTCAAATACCTTGGGCTCCGGCAAGAGACTGAGGACTAAAAAGTTTTCTGCTTCAAAATCAAAAAAAAAACCGGGGTGAACATACACTTTCTCTTTTTCCAAAAGCTTAAGCGCCAGGTCTTCGTCTGAACTGTCGGCATTGGCTCGTAAAACAGAAGACCACCCACCCTCAGCTTCAATTAATTTATTCGATGAAAATTTTTTTTCTAAACAAGCTCTGTTTTTCGATATGCGGCTTTTAATTTCATTTTGAATCGCTTCTTTCTTTTCGAGCCAAAGGGGTAAAGCGTTTTGAATAGGGGTACTGATTGATAAATAAGTATCCGAGATAATTTCAAGCCTTTCACTAGCCTTCCTAACCAATTCATCAGGACCCGAAACAGCAATCCAAGAAAGTTTCATTTGAGGCAAGCCCAAAACTTTTGATGCACCGCTCAGCGTAAAAGTTAAAACCTCATCATTACCGGCAAAGCTTTGAAATTCTCTCTCGTTTTTCCAGTTATAATCATAAAAAACTTCATCGGCAACAAGAGCCGCGCCCTGCTTTTTTAAAAAATGGTTCAGCTCGTCTCTTTCCTTTTTCTGAACAAAATTTCCGGTGGGATTATTGGGGTTAACTATAAGCAGAGCCTTTGCGTTATTAGATTTCAAATTTTTAAAATCATAGCGCCAGACTTCATCAAGTCTCAGGCTGTATTTTTTAAGCTGGATATCGTTTAAAACACTTAAATAGTCAAATAACGGATAGCTGATTTGAGGTGTTAAAATTATATCGTTAACATTTGTTAATAACCTGAAAATATATTGGTAGCTATCACTTGTGCTTGCTGTAAGAAAAATCTGTTGAGGCGAAATTTTTTCTAAATAATACTTAGAAATTATTTCGCGCGTCTTTAAAAGACCTTTGGGATCAGGCTGATAATTAAGGTTATTATTATTTAAAAAAGAATTTAAAATGTCAGAATTTAAGTAAGAAAAATTACATTGAGTCGGATTCGATTCGGTTAAATCGATAACTCTCTCGCCTTTTTCTTTTAAACTATTTAAAAGCGCTGTGAGTTCGTTGGGCTCCGTCCGCCAATCAGTTCTTTTTGAAAATTTCATATTTAAATGTCATTCCTGCGCAAGCGGGAATCCATTTCCGTTTGTGTTTTATGTTTTGTTTTAGTTTGTGTTTTGTTTGTGGTTTGGAATTTGTGTTTTGTGATTTAAGCTTTTAAACTGTTGAATGCATTTCCACTTTTTGCTTTAACTTCTCCAAATAAAGTTTTGCGGCCCCCTCATCTTCCTCCCTCGGCGCCCAAGGCGCAAAACATTTATGGGTATTGGGGTCATATTTACCGTCAACCATTTCTAAAAACACAGCCTCATCTGACAGAATAACCGGCGCGCACCAAGTGCCCGGAGGAATCTCAACGGCTCTCACAGGGCCTTTAGCATCTACCGTCACTATTTCTGTGATTGCCCCTTTATCATCAAAATAAAGGAAAGCGGCTCGCCCTCTTAGAGGGATAAAAATTTTTAATTTTCCGGGGTTTTCAGATTTATGAGGAACAAAATAAGTGCCTTTTAAGCAAGCATTGATCATTCGCTGCAGCTGATCTTCCGGCCCGTGAAAACAAGTCATCGCCCGTTTCCGGCTTGATGAGCGGGCTTTGGCGAGGGTTTCTTCGATAATAGTATCGGTGAATTGATTAACCATAAATTTAAGTGTTCTTATTCAGAACAATTACGAATATCGTGGTTGATTTTCATGCTGCAAAATTCAGGGCCGCACATTGAACAGAATCTTTTATCGTCAGTTTTATTTCGTAAAAGGGTTTCTTCGTGGAAACGTTTGGCGCGCTCAGGATCAAAAGATAAATTAAACTGGTCCTCCCATCTGAATTCGAAACGGGCCTTACTCATCGCGTCATCTCTCATGCGTGCCAAGGGATGTCCTTTAGCAAGATCGGCGGCGTGTGCTGCGATCTTAAAAGTAATAACACCTTCTTTGACATCATCTTTATTTGGAAGCCCCAAGTGTTCTTTGGGAGTTACATAACAAAGGAGCGCGCAGCCTTTAGAGCCGATTACCGCCCCGCCCGCAGCCGATGCAAAGTGGTCATAACCGGGCGCTGAATCCGTAATAACAGGACCTAAAGTATAAAAAGGAGCCTCATGGCATTCAGCAAGTTGCCGTTCCATATTTTCTGAAATGCCTGTTAAGGGCACATGCCCTGGGCCTTCGATCATTGTCTGGACATCGTGGCGCCAGGCAATTTGAGTCAATTCTCCCAGAGTTTTCAGTTCGGCAAATTGCGCTTCATCATTCGCATCATGAGTTGAACCGGGTCTAAACCCGTCACCCAAAGAAAAAGCGATATCATACGATTTCATGATTTCACAAATTTCTTCAAAATGTGTGTAGGTAAAATTTTCTTTTTTATGTGCTAATGACCACTTGGCATGAATTGATCCCCCGCGAGAAACAATCCCCGTAAGCCTCTTTTTTGTGAGCGGTACGTAATCCAGCAAAACTCCCGCATGAATTGTAAAATAACTAACACCTTGCTCCGCTTGTTCAATTAAAGTATCGCGGTAGATGCCCCACGTTAACTCCTCAACCTTGCCGCCAACTTTCTCTAAAGCTTGATAAATAGGAACTGTTCCGATGGGAACCGGTGAATTTCGAATAATCCACTCGCGAGTCTCGTGAATATCAGGGCCCGTTGACAAGTCCATCACCGTATCAGCACCCCAGCGAGTAGCCCAAACCATCTTACCGATTTCTTCTTCAACGGATGAAGCGATTGCGCTATTGCCGATATTAGCATTAATTTTAACTAGAAAATTACGGCCGATAACCATCGGCTCCATTTCCGGGTGGTTAATGTTGGCCGGGATAATGGCCCGGCCCCGAGCAATTTCTTCGCGCACAAATTGAGGCTCTCTTCCCTCGCGAATCGCGGCATATTCCATCTCAGGAGTAATAATACCTTTTCGGGCCAAATGCATTTGTGTAATGTTTTTTCCTGATTTAGCGCGATATATTTTTTTTTGTTTATGATTAAACTGGGTTTCTCCTATGGTCTCAATGTCATCCCGTTTCCTGGTCCAACCTTCTCTGGTCGCGGCCAATCCCTTCCCGATATCTAAAATGACACCATCTTCGGTGTAAGGGCCGCTTGTGTCATACAAATGGATTGGTCGATTGGATTTAAGCGTGCCGTCTTGGCCTTCGGTGTCTGAAAGCATAACCTCTCGGGTAGGCACACGAATATCGGAAAAAACTTTTCCTTTTACATACACTTTTTTGGAAGCAGGAAAAGGCCCTTGTGTAATTTTTTTAGGACAAGACACCCCTTTTAACGCGTTGGGTGACGTATGAATATCTTGAATCATGAGGTTACCTTTATAGTACTTTGAAACTAGAAAATCTAGAAAATTTTAAGCGAAACCGAAAAGAATTAAGTCGTGTAAGTGTTTAAACAGCTCTCAATAATTTCATCTACCATGGCGGTCCCAACACAAATACAGGTGTCCGCAGCGCCATAATAAACTTTAACTTCTCCGTCATCTTCCAAGATGGCGCCGCAGGAAAAAACAACGTTGCTGATATCGCCCACCCGTTCATACCGCTCTCTTGGAGAAAGAATCGGAATGTCTCCCCGAGCAATAACTTTTGAGGGGTCTTCTAAGTCCAGAAGCACGGCCCCTAGCCTATAAATGGGTCCCGAAGCTGACCATTTAACTCCGTGGTAAATTTCAAGCCATCCTTTTTCAGTTTTAATGGGAACGGCAGAT
>CAZLUT010000034.1:0-19988 GCA_964562805.1 uncultured bacterium
AAATCCGTCATAATCCTGATTAATTCTTGCAACGATTGCGTTTCGGATAACACTCTCCGCCTGCGTGATTGCGTCCGCAATTTTTGCGGCCTGCTCTTTGTCCTCGGCAAACGTTCCCAGAGCAGCCCGCAGAGCTTGATTCAAAAGATTTAAAGTTTGTGACGGATCGGCTAAAGCGCCCTTTGCTGTTTTAAAGTCTTTTATGAATTGATCCCGGTACTCCCGCGCAAAACGCTCCAAGTCCCCCCTCGTCCCAATCTCATCAAATGTTTTTGCCATATCAAAACCATTGTCCACCCAGGCCTTCATAAAAGCGCTTTGCTGATCCGGATTAAGGCCAGCCGTTGCGAGCTCAACCTGTAGTTTTGATTTTTGGGGTGTGTAATATGAGACCTGTCCTGCCATCACCCGTTCATAAGGATTTTCTAAGTCAAATTGAGAAATCCGAGGCGAAAGAATAAGATACGAAAAGCCCGCCGCTTTAAACTTAACCTTAAGACCCTCCGTATGAAAACCCCCTGTCACCAGAATGCCCTGAGTAGTCTTCTGGTCTTCCATAGCTTTCATGAAATTTTCAAAAAGTGCCTGGTCTCTCTGTCTCGCATAATCATAAAACTTCTTAGAGGCCGAAAGCTCCCAACCTACGGTTAGGCGCTCGTCAAATTTTTCTAAAAACTCGTTTAAATATGCAGGTGTAAATTCAGTTGTATTGGCCTCGTATTGTGCTACATCTTCATGGAGCGCTTCGAGCTTCGCGAGTTTCATGATTACCGCGACATGTTCATACATTCCATCCAACTCTTGCTCTCCGACGGTCTTAAAATATTCGCGCTTAATTTCTTTTGTGAGGCGGCGGACATTGCCAAAAAGGGCCTCTCCCTCCGTTTGCTGCAAATTCTCGCGATATGAAAAATATGTTTGAATTTCTTTAAATCGATCAATGGGAATATTGAGGTCACGGGCAGTGCCGTGCAAGTACTGCAAAAATTCAACATGATCTATTTGACTTGTGTTGTACTCCTGAAACTTAGCATTAAATTGCCTAAGCTCTTCGGATGAAAGTGCCTTTTGAATTATGGGGACAATCTCACGGATAAAGCGTTTGCCCGTCTGAGCCATGACGGGTGCGGCCATTTCTTTTTCCTTGTTTTGAGCGATAAAAAGTGTGTGGAGTGCCGGGTAACGCTCTTCTATAGTAATACCAAGAGTGCCGGCTTCTTCTTTTAAAACCTCTACATAATCAAGAAGTTGGATATTTTCTTCCTCAAAATCTTTTGCTATTTTATCGAATTTGATCAACCGGCTCGAATATAGCGTGGAGCGAATCTGATCTAATTTACTGGTTAAAATTTTGAGGTTCTTAAGGGTTTTGTCCCTGACTTTAATCGCGTCCAAATAAGCTTTGTGATTTTTATAATAAAGATCGCGATTTTCAATCCCATAATAAGCTCCCCGCTTCGGATTCAAAATCATCGCAGCCTCGCCGCCTGAAAGCTCGCCGCGGTTCAAATAATCAAAAACGAGGCTCTCTTTGATTTTTTTGTTCGGAAGAGCCCGATAAATTGAGCTGCTGATGGGGCCAACGCCTCCCTCTAAACCAATAGTGTTAATATCATATTTATCTTGAAAAAATTGTATTAATCCTTTGATATTTTTTTGAGCATCAAAAATGCCGTGAGCGTCCTGGATTTCGATAATAACCTTATCATCAATTTCAGTTCTAGCATGCACGTCCTGAATGCTGCCAATATGCTCGGGGACAAAAATATTTTTGATCGAAAAGTTATACGGTTCAACCGAAACATTAAGCGCTTCCTGGCCCAACGCATCGCCTGGAGTCAACACGGTTGTTACAAGAAAAACAACCGCAACAAAAAAAGAAACCGTCTTACAAAAAAAAGATCTCTGTTTCATCGCTATCACCTCGTTCCCTGAACCTACTCCTTCCTACTGCCTATCTATTTCACCTTTAAACCGTTTTGCCAAAAGTGACTCATTCGACAATGACGGAACAAAACGAACAGCAACACCTCTCTGTTGTCCCGTTGTCTCAACACGAATAATGTAACCTTTCACAAGTTCACATTCATTTCCAAAGTCCTGATGCTTCAAAATCATTTCAACAGGAATTCGGGGCTTTTCACCCAATCCAACCATTTTTAAACTTGCCGCTATGTCTAAATACTGACAAAAAGCGCCGCCTTCACTAATATTGGTAACGATCGCTCTTGTAACAATAGGCTGCTTATCCTTAGTAATTATTTCTACCGGCACAACAACCTTAAAACGCTTGTAGCGGCGCCGTTCCTTATAGGAAACTACGTCCCTACGCCGCTCTATTAAATCAAGCCCAAAGTGATTTACTGTCTGCTCTTCTTCCTTTAAAACCGGCATACTGGCATTTATATACTCAGGTATAAATTCTTTAGCTTTCCCGGGATCATTTGTATAGAACGCGGTCTTTAGAGGTTTTTCCATATAAAGCATCAAGCGTCTCAGTTGAGCATTGTCCGTTTCGACTAAATTTGAAATATTGACTACAACAGCCCTTTGTACCCCCTGGAAGAAATGCCTCGCCATCACTTCAAGCCATGCTTCCCCTTGCTCGCCCGTCAAATGCGGAATTAAATCCACAATCTGGACACGGCCGATTTGTCGATAGGGACATAAGGGGTGAGCAGCTTTCATGACCTAATCTCCTTTCGGTCCTGATTAACACGATAAAAATTTTGATGCATCTCAGGGCTGATATAACCGCTCGACAGACATTCCGTCCCAAACACTCGCTCCCACGCATACCTCACTCTTCGGCGTCCTAGTCTTACAATTGCTTTTATTTTTCTCCGCATCCTCCGCTCCTTCTCCTAAATCTCAAACCTAAACAACTATTGTTGTTTCTACTCCAAACAAAAAAGCCCCAACCAAATTCGGTGGGGCAAACACCCAATCAGTTTCACGGCAACCCGGCTAACTTAAGCATCTCGCTTTTAGCTCCGTAGTTTTGTGCCCCAGCCTTTCGAACTGGTTTACCTTTTTCTCAAACCTTCTCGTCTTACAAAGAGCAGTTTTTTCAACCTTATTTAATCCTCTAAATAAAGTCTAACACCTATTTTCCGAATTGCAAATTTCAGACAAAAAAATAATATTTTTTATACAAAACGCAGGGCGCCGGGAGTATGGCGTAAAGCGTAAATACATCCCCTGCTTTCAATTTCTCTTCCTATATATATGCGATTTTGATGTGCCGCAGGCTCTCTAGCCACTATTCACTAATCACTAACGACTAACGACTGGCCGGTCGCTTAGGCAGCGACGGCTATTGCTTCTTCGGCCTGCTTCAAGGTTACGAGAAGTTCGATAAATTTCTGGAGATTAAACGAAAAGATAAAACGATTATTCTCTTCATCGCGATTCACTGAAATTCCATACTGCTCTTTTAAAGTTTTTATATACCGCTTCCTTTCGGCCGCTTCAGTTTTTGGATTCATTGCGCTAGCGAGACCAACCGCAACTTGCGAAAGGATACCGTTAGTAAAGATAAGTTCCGGAGGGACATTTTCTTCATCATGAAGAAGAACGTTGGCACTTGCCAAATTTTCTACTGTCCTGATATCAGGCACTACAAAAATTAAATTCTCTCCCGTTTTCTCTTGTTGTCTTAATAAGCTTTGAAATGCACTTACAAGCCCTTCGTGGGTTTTGCTTTTAATTTTGATTTGATTTGCTATGGCGGGCTCAGTCTGCCGCAAAGTTTTTACAAAATCCTGAACCGCTTTCGCTCGATCTCTCTCATTGGCAGTATAAAAAGCAACGAGTTCAAGGAGCGGTCTATTCAAAAAATCAAGAGGCACTGCGCCAAAATAACTTTCAAAAACTTTTTTCAAATCCTTCTTTTCTCGCGGCAAACTCTCAACAGTAGTGGCAACAACTGTTTTGATTTGATTAGCTTTCATACTTTGAACCAAATCAGTTAAATTCTCTGAGATTTTCTGAATGGCGCTTACCATAAATCTCTTATCCTCATCTGTTCGTGTATTGTCAGTAAATAATTCAAGAGCCCCTTCTTTTGCTTTTTGTTCGCCTTCAAGCTTTGCTTGTACCACTTCCAAAGAAACCCCTTGTAATGTTCCAAAAAATTGAACAGTCAGAACTTCCCTTATCTTTTCCCGAACTCTTTCGGGAAACCTTAATGTTTTCAATAAATCAACTACCCTCTCATCAACATGCTGCTTAAGGGCACCGGGGCTCAACAGCTCGACTGATTGCGCTAAAAGTTTCAAACCATTTATTTTATTCTCAAAAATCTCAGGAATCATCGTTTCCATTATATAGTTAAATAAATCGGCATTGAGCCTATCCGTAACTTCCGGATCTTTTAACTGGGTGGTTAGACCTTCTATTTCCTGCTGACTAAGTGCTATTGGTTTTTTGAGCAATAGATTTGATGCTAGGTATTGAAGCGCCTCATCCCCTAACGAGCGGCCCTTAGCTGAAGGTGTTACAGGAAACAAACCATCTTCCTTATTCTCTTTAGCGCTTAGAAAATCCTCTTTAAGGCGAGACTCGAGCCCTTCTGTTCCTATAACATGCGCTGAATACCATTTTTTATATCTTTCAGGATAATTCTCTTTGGCGCTTGCAATATGAGACTGAATTACAGCAACAAATGCCAGCAGCTGGTTTAAAAGCTCCAAATCTTCCGAATGCGGGCTTAATCCGGCAATCGTACCAAACGTACCCATTAATTGAAAAATGAGCTTAGCCGGGTCATTCTCGGCTTCCAGCGTTGCCAATATTTCAGCTAGTAAGGATGGGGTTACAGTATCTAGAACTTCAGGAGCATCGCTAAGAAATATTCTCGTTGCTTTGCTTTCAACATGCCTTTTCCACCTTTCTCTTATTGTTTCTACATATTCTTGAACAACTTTTGGGTCAGTTTTTTCCAATACTGGATTTCTTAAAACTATAAGGCGATCTTCACGTGTAATTTTTTTTCTATTTACAATGCTTTTATTGGCTGACGCGGGATTCTCGATCCAAAGAATGGAACCATCTGGCTGATAACTGATAACAGCGTGGTGTCTTGAAGCTCTGCGGTCATCAATAAGAATACTATTATTTGCGCTTCTTCCGACTGAATAATCTCTTCCGGCTTCTAATTGATATTTTTTACCCCCAACAATTAATGTGACTGCATACGGCTCGTCTTCAACGTTTAAAAAATTTATAATTGTTTCTCCGATCATAATCGGCTGAATTCTGCCCGCCAGACTCAGCTTCCGGTCTGCAATCTTTTTTGTTGCTGTTGAAAGACCAATTGCTCTTACATAGGTCGGAATCCCGGAGCCCAGATCGGTAATTTGGATACGGCCGTTTGAATACTCTATCTTAAATTGTTCAGGCGCTAACGTTGGATCTGAAGCTGTCAGCATATTCTTTCCGGCTCTGCTTCCGACAATTAATTCACCAGAGCCCTCCTGATCAAAAATAGTTTTAAAAAAAACATCACCGCCAATTGCGACACTATCACTTCGTCTATCAATCTCGGTTACCACTTTACCTGCTTTAATTTTCAGCGTTTGACCAGGCTCTAAAATAAACATGTCTGTTACCTGGTTAGGCTCCAATGGTTTTCCCCAATCTTCGTAATAACCAGCATCCCTTAAGCGCCTATAGTCTTGATAAGCATTTTGGTGGGCTGAATGCAAAAATTTCGAGACAGGAACCGCTGGAGCATATTGTTGTTCTTTTTTAACTTTCTGGATTCTATCCTCCGAAACTTGGGCTATAACATCAATCACACGAGAGGCATTAAGAGTTGAAACTTCACTTGTAACAACAGTCACATCTCCCCGTAAATCCACCAGTTCTACTTTGCCATTTTTTGAAATTTTTAAATTCAATCGTTTTTTATTCGGAAACTCTATTTGAAATTGCCACCAATCGAAATTATCCGTATCAGCTTGGGTAAGCACCCAGTTGTCTGTATCAATTAATGTTTTAATAAGCTGCATATCCTCCACTCCCAATGATGCGGCAACAACTCTCGCGTATGTAGGGATTCCAGAGCCTAGATCGGTAATTTGAATCCGGCCGTTGGAATATTCCACTTTAAATTGTTCCTGAGCTATCCTCGGATCTGAAGACGTTAAAATATTCTCGCCAACTCCCGTACCAACAATTAACCCTCTCAATCCTTCTTGATCAGAAATAGCTTCGTAAAAATCAACACTAGTAACCGCAATACCGCCGTTTTGCCTATCGATATCAATTATTGAGTGTCCCGCTTTAATTCTAAGCTTTTCCCCAGGCGCTAGGATAATCGGATCTGTTGTCTGGTTGGATCCTAGAGGCTCGCCCCAATCCTCGTAATAGCCCAAATCCCGCAGCCATTCATATTCTTTATAGGGTTCCTGTGATGCTTCCTTCAAAAAAGCATCAAGCGGAAGTGCTGGCTTATAATCTTGTTCTCTTTTGACGCGTTCGACCTCATTAACTGGCACCCGAGACATCGCATCGATGATACCAAGAGTATCAATGGGTGGAACCTGAATGATTCCATCTGAATCCAATAACTCCGCTGAACCTTCTTTGTTGATTTTCAAATTCAAATGCCTGCCATCAGGAAATTTTATTTTAAACTGCCACCATTCAAAGTTATCCGTATCAGCTTCGGTAAGCCTCCAATCATTTGTCTCAACTAACGCTTGAATCAGCCGCTGATCTTCCGCTCCTAATGAAGCTCCTTGAAAAAACACACTTTTGAGCTGGTCTTTTATTTCATCAAGATTTCCAAAGACCCTTAAAACAAATCCTTCCGCTGGGTGTTTGCGATCATATTGACTGAAATTATCAAAAAATTCTTCTGCTGGAACATCCGGATTTTCAGAACGAAGCTTCAAAGTACGATTTAATAAATTGAATGCTTCCTTTAATGTTTCCGGAGAATTGAGTTCTTCATCCCCGTAAGATTTCTCGATTAGATCCCATAATGACCCCGGGGCAATTATATCTCTGTTTATTTGGAGCCTACCATCGACAATTGAATAGACTTTTCCGTACATTGCATCAATGTAGCTTGCCATTTCGTGATGACTTTCGGAAAGTTCTCCATTCAGTTTAATAATTTCATTTGCTAAAAACATAGTAACTGGGCTATCAACATCCTGTTCATAATGAGTAATAAGTTTTGCAACACCTTGCTCTCTGTACAGATTCAAAATATTTGAGACAACTCCAGGATCGACCATCATCCCGGCGGCACTTGGCCATTTTTCTAAATCGTCCTCATGATCTAAGATTGCTCTATCAGAGCCAAATTCGTGGATTTTTCCAACATCAACGCCCAAAACTCCAGATTCAACATCTTCTAAACTCAAAGTTTTATTATATGGAGAAAACCCATATTCAGTAATAACAGGCTCATACACCTCCCCCAGCGACGCGGCGGAAGCCGGAGTTATAACTGATTTAGAAAATAATTTCGTGAAAGCGGTAATGGCTTCGGGCTCAACCAGCTGGCTTAAAAAAACAACATCCGCTGGCGCTTTCTGAGCAAGCACGGTCTCCTGAATATCCTGAGCTGCAAAAGCTTGGTCTAAAATTCCTTCATCAATCATGAAAACAATTTCTTCGGAGCCCAAACCTTCAACTTGAAGCAGTTTAAAAATTCCATCGAGCACATCCAGGGTCAATTTGTCTTTTAGTTCACGTGCGATCTCAATAAATTTATTTACTTCTCCCCGGGCAACCGGGCTTAAAGTCATTTTAAAAGCATTTTCTAAGTCATTCAGGACTGATTCTACAAACCCCGCCTGAGTTGAGCGTTTAAGCGTTTCTTTCATTGTATCTTTTACAAACTTTAAAAGTTCTGTCGGATCCTCTACAGCGCTTCGCGCTTTGACAGCCTGGATAATATTTTTTTGCCACTCGGCACCTTCCTCTTGGAGAGCTTTTGGATTCTGAAGTTTCCTAGCAACCGCTCTCAAGCCGCCCTCAAAATAAGCATTCAAAAAATCTTCGGCTGTTGCTTTACTTGCCAAGCCGAGTGTTACGATAATCGATTGAATATAGGAATTTTTCCTGCGCTTATAAGAAAGCTGTCCCTGTATTACCTTAAAATAAGGATTTTCCTCGGGAATACGGTCAATGTGGGGAGAAGTAATAATGTAAGAAAAATTATCGCTCTCGAGACGATCTTTAATACCGCTTGTATGAAAACCTCCTGCTACAATAATTGCCTTGTCAACACCTTCCTCATCCATAGCTTTAATCAGGTTTTTATAAAGCGCCCCATCTCTTTTAACCGCGTCTCGATAAAATGCTTTGGCCGGACCCAAACGAAGCTTAAGATTGATTGAATCCTGATACTTATCTAGAAACTCAATGAAATTAAGAAATTTAAACTCATCCTCATGTTCTAAATAATAATTGTAATCATCATGAGTGATTTGAAGTGCCGAAAGGTTTTTGAGGATTTCTAAACGGCCATAGAAAGCAGTGAGAGTTTTAACATCCTCAACATGAGATTGCTTTGCTTCGTTTACAATAACTGATTGCTTGATTTCTTCAGAAAACATTTTAATCTCATCAAAAAGCTTCTTTGTCTCAACCTCGGAAAGCAGTTTCTTTTCTTTTTCCTTCAATTCTTCTTTTGTAAGATTCTCTGCGCGGATCCCTTTGACTTCAAAAATTAATGAGAGATTTGGATATTTTTCTTCTAAGGCCACAGGCTTACCTTCGTTCTCTAGGGCTTCTAAAAATTCAACGAGCGAAATTCGTTCATTTTTATACTCCCACTCCTTTTTATGAAAATCTTTTAATTTCTTCGGATAAATTTCATCGCGTATCTTATCAAGCTTTCTTTTGATAAGAAGCAGGGTGTGTAGATTAGAAATTTTATAATCCAAGGCTTTTAAAAATGAATTTCGGTTCTCGAAATAAAGAGTAGGGTCTTCTACGCCATAAAAAACACCCTCTTTTGGATTTAAGATCGCGGCCGCTTCACCACCTGTAAGCTCAGCGCGCCTCATATATTTATCAACTTGTTTTTGTGCAACCTCTTTATCCGGAAACGTTCTAAAAAGCGTATAGTCTCCTTTCCCGGCGCCACCCTCTAAGGCAACCAATACAAATCCGTATTCATTCTGCAATTCTTCAATAACTGCTTTGATATTTTTTTGCGCGTCATAAATACCATGCGCATCTTGAATGGCTATAACTAACTTTTCCTTTTCGCCTTCAAATTTTTCCTGGATTGACGCGTATTGGGGTGAAATAGTAATTTTATTGGCATTAATTTGGGTGGAGGCCTCTCGGAGCAAAGTCTCCGCTCTTACTGCACCTGGATCAATTAAAACAGTAAGTCCAAATACAGCAATCGTAATAGTGGACACAATTTTTTGGAAACAAGTAGCCCTTTCCAAAAAAATCTCCTCCTACATCGTTTGTTGTTCTATCGTATATATACTAAAAGCTGATAAAAGATACCACCCGGGCATATGTGAATGCAAATTTGGGGAAAAAAAGATCCAAGGGCCCTAGATCTAAGATCTGAGAGACTTATCTACAATTGCACCCGGTACAATTTTTAGTAGCAGGTGAAGATAGGGTGTAAAAGCACATTATGAAGGTCGAGTCGCATGGTAATAGGACGAGACCGGAATCATGAGCGAAATCTGCCTCGCTGGGGCAGATGAGCGGTGCTGGAACACCCTGCTTTACCTGCTGTAGTACTAGAGTCTACTCTGTGGACTTGCGGGATTTTAGCTTTTCGAGACGTTCTTTAAGGGTTTTATCGAATCCTTGATCAGTAGGCTGATAATAAGCGTTGTCCCCTTTTCGATAATCCTGAACCACAAAATGATCCTTACCATCATGGGCATATTTATAACCTTGCCCATGCCCCATCCGCTTTGCGCCTTTATAACTCGCATCTCTAAGGTGCTCAGGAACTTCTTCGTTCTCTCCTTCCTTAACATCCGCTATCGCCTTATCCATTGCTAAATAACTCGCATTACTCTTTGGGGCTAACGCTAGATAAGTTATAAGCTGGCCGATAATAATGCGGGCCTCGGGCATTCCAACATATTCGACAGCTTGCGCAGCGCTCATCGCAAGCGTAAGGGCCCCTGGGTCAGCATTTCCGACATCTTCAGAGGCTAAAATGATCATTCGTCTCATTAAAAACCGAGGGTCTTCTCCGCCCTCAAGCATCTTGGCTCCCCAATAAAGAGCTGAGTCGGGATCGCTTCCCCTTAGACTTTTAATAAAAGCACTCGCTGAATCATAATGGTAATCCCCGTCCCAATCATAATAAACAACCCGGCGCTGAACTGATTCAGCTGCGACTTGTTCATCGAATTGAATGACGCCATTCTTATCCGGATTAGTTGTTAGAACACCCACTTCAATGGCATTCAAAATTCGACGGGCATCGCCTGAGGCTGTTTCAGCCAAGTGTCTCAATGCTTCATTTTTTATATTAACTTTATAATTTCCAAGTCCTATTTCCTTGTCTTGAAGCGCTCGTTTCGCTAAAGCTTCTAAATTTTCAATCGAAAGGGGTCTTAATTCAAAAATTAACGAGCGGGATAGCAAGGGGCCTACAATTGAGAACGATGGATTTTGAGTCGTAGCACCGATTAAAATAATACCGCCATTCTCTACAACCGGCATCAGGATATCCTGCTGTGCCTTATTGAAACGATGAATTTCATCAATAAACACAATTGTTCTTTTTTGATTAATTTCTAATAACTTTTTGGACTGTTCAATAATTTTTCTTAATTCAGCAACATTGGAAGTGACTGCGTTAAGACTTACAAATGAAGATTTTGTCCTTTTGGAAATAATATGAGCCAGTGTGGTTTTTCCGCTTCCGGGGGGACCGTAAAAAATAACAGAACTTAAACGATCTGCTTCAAGCGTCCGGTAAAGCAACTTACCGGGAGCCAAGATATGTTCCTGGCCGGCAAAATCCTCAAGCGCTTGAGGACGCATGCGGTAAGCAAGAGGAGCATTATGCGAAGTATCCTGAGCTTTTTCTTGAAAACTATTATTTGTCTGATCTGCAGAGAAAAGATCCTTCATTTAAAACCTTAAATCACAATACACAAATCACAAAACACAAACAAAACACAAATTAAAAATCCAAAACACAAAATCTCTTGTTTGGAATTTGTTATTTTTGAACTTGGAAATTGTTTGTAATTTGTTATTTGTAATTTGTAATTTTTTTATTCCCACGAGCTTTGCTCGCGAGGCCCCGCCTCTATCGTGTCGGTAATATGGGCCAATATAGAACCTTGCCCAATAGGTGGGAACCTCCCCGAAAGTTTTACTTATCCCAGTTTCCCGGGACATCGTGCTACTCCCGAACTCAGTCCCCGTTTTAGATATCAAGGTTCAAAGGCTTAAACCCGAATCACGTATAGCGCAGGGCAGCTATATTATAGCACGGATAATTGTGACTAGTGGATAGTTGTTAGTAATTAGTAAGAAAATTCGAATTTAGAATTTGTGTATTGAGATTTGTTTTTAGTGATTTGTGTTTTCCTAACCACTAATCACTAGTCGCTATCTACTGTTTTGCGGTAGGGAGTTGCGCGTTGTATTTTTCCTGGAGAACTGCGGCGATCCGCATGTGTTCGCGCTGAACTTCTTCGGACTCGAGAGTCCGTTCTAAAGATTGGTATTCGAGACTAAAGGCTAAACTTTTAACTCCTGCAGGAATATTTTTACCTTCATAAATATCAAACAAAGTTACATTTTTTAAAAGCTCATTTCCCTCTTTGTAGATCGTTTCAAACACAGAGGCAACTTCAAGCTCTTTTGGAACTAGCAGTGATAAATCTCTCACGGCTCCGGGATATTTCGAAAAGGGCTGGAATCGTCTTTCTTTGGTTGAGAGTGCGATAATACTCTCCAAATTAATCTCACTGGCTGTAACAGGTCCTTCCATATCCATTTTTTTTAAAACTTCACCCTGAATCTCACCAAGCGCACCTACTTCCTTGCCGTTAACTATAAGAGCAAGGGTATTCTCCTCTTCAAGCCAAATTGATTTACTCTTTTTCCATTCGTAGCTTGTAACACCTAAGGATTCCAATAAAGACTCAATCGTACCTTTTAAATTGAAAAGGTTAATGGGTTTTGAAATGCAAGACCATTTCTTCTCCTGTTTACCGTAAGCAACAAAACCCAAACTTGTGCTTTCTCTTGGTAATTTCTTGCCATCGCGCTCATAAATTCTGCCGATTTCAAAAAATTTAAAATATTTGTTCCCCCGATACTGATTACGCTGGGCTGTTTCAATCAAACCCGGGATCAAAGTAGGGCGCATTAGATTCAGCTCTTTGTTTTGTGGATTATAAATTTTGACCAAATTAGATTGACTGGGAAAATAGATGTCGTAGACGTCACCCTTGATAATACTGTAATTTTGCACCTCATAAAACCCATCGCCCGCCAAAAAATTTGTGATTTGGTCGATAACTTCAAACTTAGGTTTAACTGAGATCGTATTTTCCAAAGTGATTAAGGTTGGTAAAGTCTCCGGAATTCGGCCAAACCCGTAAATTCTTGCTGCTTCTTCAATTAAATCAACAGCCTGCGACAAGTCGGAACGGAAGCTGGGAATCGCGACTTTAATTGCTTTTTTGTTTTTTTCTATTATTTTCAATTCTAAATTTTTAAAGATCTTCTGAACATCAGCCGGCGGAATAACAGAACCTAAAAGATTGTTCATCTTTTTGTAGGTAAGAAGAAGAGATTTTCGCCGTAAAGGCTTTTTTCCAACGGTTTTTACGCGGGATATCTCCCCGACTTCCGTATGTTCCAAAATCAAAGAAATTACCCGGTCCCTGGCCCACATAACACCCTCAGGATCAACCCCTCTTTCAAATCGATAAGATGAATCAGTCGAAAGCGTGAACTTCTTTGAGGTTCGTCTTACTGAGGCGGGGTTAAAATAAGCTGATTCGAGCAAAATATCTTGTGTCACTTCACTGACTTCGGATTCCTTGCCCCCCATTACACCTGCTAGTGCAACAGGACGCGTCCCATCAGCAATAACAAGATCATTTATATCAAGATCATACGTCTTACCATCAATCGCCAGAATTTTTTCTTCCTTTTTAGCGCGGCGAATAATAATTTGATTGTTTTGAATAAGATTTAAATCAAATGCATGCAGAGGCTGGCCGCATTCCAAAAGAACAAAATTAGTAACATCAACTAAAAAATTAATTGGCCGCATTCCTGCTGCCTCCAAGCGCTTCTTCATAAAGTCAGGTGTCGGTATCGGCTTGATTCCTTTAAGGATTGTACCCGTATAGTAAGGGCAGAGATCAAAGTCTTTGATCTCGATCAAAAACTCTTTTGGAAAGTTTTGTTGCTTGGCAATTTTTGAAAGCTTGGGAATTTGAAGGGGCGCGCCAGAGAGTGCGGAAATTTCCCGGGCAACACCAATGTACGATAGCCAATCAGGTCGATTTGAAGTTATTTCTGTTTCAAAAAGAAGGCCGTCTTTAGCGGTCTCAATCGCTTTAACTTCAAGACCTGCCATCGTAAGGCGGTCTGCTATCTCTTCAAGAGAACATCTGATTTTGATGTAATCTTTAAGCCAATACGTTGATATTTTCATTAAAATTGCCTCAAAAACCGCACATCATTCTCAAAAAATAATCGGATATCTTGAATGCCGTAGCGAAGCATCGCGATACGTTCCACCCCAAGTCCAAACGCAAAACCCTGGACTTTAGCCGGATCATATCCCACAGCTTCAAATACTTTAGGATGCACTGAACCGGCTCCCAAAATTTCAAGCCAAAGAGGCCCGCGTTTATATCCCGGATTGGCTTCGACTGTAATATTCGTCATGTCCACTTCAACGCTCGGTTCTGTAAAAGGAAAATAATGAGGACGGAATCTTACTTCAACTTTAGAGCCAAAAAGCTCTCTCACAAAAATGGAAAGGACGCCCTTTAAATCACTAAAAGTAACTTTACTATCAACAAAAAGTCCTTCGACTTGATGAAACATAAATGAATGAGTGGCATCCACCGTATCAGGCCTATAAACACGCCCAGGTGCCACAATACGAAGGGGTGGCTTTCTATTTTCCATAACTCGGATTTGAACCGTGGATGTTTGCGAGCGAAGAAGATGGCCGGACTCAGTATAGAAGGTATCAAAACCATCCCGTGAAGGGTGGTCCAAAGGAATGTTGAGTGCTGTAAAATTATAAAATTCGGTCTCTATTTCCCGGCCATCAACAACTTCAAAACCGAGCTTTTCAAAAATTCTTAAAATATCACGAAGTGTTTGCGTGAGCGGGTGAACCCGTCCGGTCTCGGGCCATATTCCAGGTAAAGTAAGGTCATGCTTCTTTTTCTTAGCAGCGCCCTTTTCGATCTGCCCTCTTTTTTCTTGAAAGCTTAACTCCAGCTTTTGCTTCAGAGCATTAGCGCTCTTTCCAAATGAGGCGCGTTCTGGAGGCGGAAGTGAACCCAGGGTTTTCAGGAGTCCTGACACACGTCCTTTTTTCCCTAAAAATTCAATCCGAAATGCTTCGAGTTCGTCTAGAGTGGTGATCGATGAGAGTTTTTCGAACGCTTCTTTTTCTATTGATTCAATATTCGACATAAATAAAAGGTGCCAGGTGCCGGTTGCCAGCGTCCAGCCCGGTCACTGGCCCCTGGCCACTAGCCACTGGTCGTTATTTAAGCTGCTTTTTTAGCGATTTCGACTAATTTTACAAAGGTGCCGGAATCATTGATCGCAATATCAGAAAGCAATTTACGGTCTAAAAGTATTCCGCCTTTTTTAAGACCGGCAATAAATTTAGAATAGCTGAGACCTTGCTCGCGACAGGCGGCGTTGATTCTGATCGTCCAAAGATATCTCATTTCCCGCTTTTTGAGACGTCTATGCGCCGTCGCAAAAGCTTCAGCCCGTTTTACGGTTTCGCTAGCGGTGCGGATAAGCTTTCTGCGGCCCCCCACAAATCCTTTGGCTCGTTTTAGTATTTTTTTGCGGCGCTTACGTGACGCCGGATTATTTGTTGCGCGTGGCATGTGAAAATTCCTTCCTTAACTTAATATCTAAATCTTATATGTTAATTAACAACCGCTTGAGACGCTTAAGATCAGAGGGACTGACCAATTCTTTACTTCTCATGGATCGCTTTTTTTTACTGCTCTTATCAGTAAGTAAGTGACGACGGCCTGCTTTGGATCTTTTTACTTTTCCTTTTGCCGTCTTTTTGAATCTCTTTTTTACTGCTTTATTGGTTTTGAGCTTGTATTTCTTCGCTTTTTTCGCCATGTTGCTCTTTCCTTCCTTTAGAAGAGGTGTTTTTACCTGATTTCGGGGCAAACATCAACGAAATTATCTTGCCATCCAACACAATGTTCTTTTCCAATACCCCATAATCTTCCAAATCCCCCGCTAATCGTTTCATCATCTTAATCCCAAAATCTGCTCTGGTTATTTCACGGCCCCTTAAAAACATGGAAGCCTTAACTTTATGGCCTTTTTCCAAAAATTCCCGGGTATGATTCAGCTTGGTTTCGTAATCATGATCGCTGATTTTGATCGAGAATTTAACTTCTTTAACGCCCGCGGCCTTTTGATGTTTCCTCGCTTCTTTTTCTTTTTTCTTCATCGTATAAACATATTTACCGTAATCCATAATACGGCAAACAGGCGGATTACTATCCGGGGATACTTCAACCAAATCATATCCAACTTCTTGAGCTTTTTCGATAGCCTCCCGAGTGGCCACCATGCCCAACTGCTCCCCTTCTAAACCAATCAATCTGACTTTTGGAACACGAATCTTTTCGTTGACTCGAGTCGCATGAATATTCTTACTGATAAAATTCTCCCTTCTTTATTTTGTCACGCAAGGCGCAAAGCACAGGGCGCAAGACGTGCCAATAGATACTTTTGTTAAATTAAAACTGATTTTCATTTACTAACTGTTCGATAACCTTTTTAAGATCCTGAGTTCCGAGATCTTTCCTGCCATGAGCCCTCAAACTTACTTGGCGCGAGCCGGCTTCGCGCTCTCCCACAACCAAAATATAAGGCACTTTTTGAGTTTCGGCCTCACGCACCTTGTAACCCATTTTTTCGGAGCGTATATCAAGCTCGGCACGAATACCGGCCTCCTTTAAAGCTCCGTGAACTTCTTTGGCATAGCTTTCCTGGTGCTCCGAAATACTAATAATAACGGCCTGAACAGGCGCCAACCAAAACGGAAAGGCACCCCCGTAATGCTCAATAAGAGTCCCAATAAAGCGCTCTAAAGAGCCGAAAATCGCCCGGTGAACCATGAAGGGGTACTTCTCACCACCGGTATTATCAACATACTTAACATCAAATCTTCGCGGTAAATTAAAATCAAATTGAACTGTTGTGCACTGCCACGGACGTCCAATCGCGTCTAAAATTTTAATATCGATTTTAGGACCATAAAAAACCGCCTCACCTTCAACACGCTTATACTGACGCTCCTTCTCTTCAAGGCATTCCATCAGAGCGCTTTCTGCCATTTGCCACTCTTCATCAGTTCCCGCATAGTCACCCTTATTAACTGCATCTCGAACCGAAAGGTCAATTTCATAATCTTTGAATCCAAATGTTTCCAGCACTTTAAACGCTAAATCCAAAACGCCTTTAACTTCTTCTTTGAGCTGCTCGGGGGTGCAGTAAATATGAGCATCATCTTGGGTAAACCCCCTAACACGCAGTAAGCCGTGCATCGTACCTGATCTTTCAAACCGATAAACAGTGCCTAATTCCGCCATTCGAAGCGGTAAGTCCCGATATGAATGTGTCTTTGTTTTATAAATAAGAATGTGAAAAGGGCAATTCATTGGCTTAAGTCGGTAATCTTGTTCCTCCACCTGCATGGGAGAAAACATAGCGTCTTTATAGAAGCTGGTATGGCCTGAGGTGTCCCACAAGTGCCCTTTAGCAATATGGGGCGAATAGACATAGCCGTAGCCACATTTATCATGCTCCCGTTTCCAATAGTCCTCAATAATCTGTCTGAGCTTTGCACCCTTAGGATGCCAAAGTACAAGCCCCGGGCCCAGCTCATCCTGCATTGAAAAAAGATCCAGTTCGCGCCCTAATTTCCGGTGATCTCTTTTTTTAGCTTCTTCGAGCCTTTTAAGATACTCGCTCAAATCTTTCTTGTCCCGAAACGCCGTTCCGTAAATACGGGTCAGCATCTTATTCTTCTCACTTCCCCGCCAATAAGCGCCCGCTACGGAGAGTAATTTAAAAATCCTTACTTCCTTTGTGTTCTCGACATGAGGTCCTCGACAAAGATCTATAAAGCTGCCATTTTGATAAATTGAGATTTCCTCACCATCAGGAAGATCTTTAATAAGTTCGCATTTATAAATTTCCCCTTTATCCTTAAAAAATTTTAGGGCCTTTTCCCGGCTCATTGAAGATTGTTTAAATTCTTGAGCTTCTTTAACAATCTCGGTCATTTTCTTTTCAATTTTAGGAAGATCTTCATCTGTCAGGGGGTGCTCGAGCTCAATGTCATAATAGAATCCATCTTTAATACTAGGGCCAATTCCGAGCTTAGCATCCGGATAGAGTGCTTGCACAGCCTGGGCCATAATATGAGATGCGCTATGACGTAAAGAGTCTAAATCTTGAGAGTTAACCTTAGATGACATAGGAGAATTAGCGGGAAAACATAAAAAATAGACAGCAGTTTGACAAGAGCCGCGTCATTAATCGACTATTAGGTATGATCTGTTTCTCCTCTCTTTAAGATACGCGGATTATACCTAATCTTGGCTGTCTAAACAATGGTACTTATAGCTTTTGAGCCAAAAATTTAACGATTCGTTTTGAGGCTTTGCCATCCCCATAGGGATTTGGTTTGCCCTTTAATTTCCGGATTTCCCGGGGATTCTTAAGAATCTTAGTGGCTTCCCTAAGGATTTTATCGGGATTTTGCCCCACTATCCTACTGAAGCCTGCTTTTACCCCTTCGGGGCGTTCAGTGACATTGCGCATGACTAAAATAGGCTTGTAAAATGAAGGGGCTTCTTCTTGAATGCCGCCCGAATCGGTTAGAATCAAATCCGCCCGGCTCATCGCATAAACCAGAGCATCGTAGGCCAGGGGTTTAATTAGATGAATTTGAGGGTTTTTCTTCAAAATCTCCTTAACCGGCTTTTGGATATTAGGATTAAGATGTACGGGATAATAAATTTCGGCCTCTGGAAACCTTTCCGCAATTTTACGGATGGCTAAGCAAATATTTTTAATAGGCTTGCCAAAACTTTCGCGCCTATGCGCGGTCACTAATACGATTTTTTTGTTTTTGGGAAATTTAAGAGGTGGTGTTTTTCTCTTCTCAAGTATCCGCTTCATGATAAAAAGAGCGTCAATACCGGTATTTCCTGTTTGAATAATGTTCTTTGAACTTACACCCTCTTTCAAAAGTCTTTTGGCTGCTATTTGAGTCGGTGCAAAATTAAACTCCGCAACTTGAGTAATGAGGCGGCGATTAATCTCTTCGGGGAAAGGCTGATACCTATCGTCTGTCCTAAGGCCGGCTTCAATATGACCAACAGGGACTTTGTGATAAAAAGAAGCAAGGGCCGCTAAAAATGCGGTTGTCGTATCTCCCTGAACCAAAAGACAATCAGGCTTTGTTTTCTGAAGTAAAGGATCGAGGCTTTTAATAAGTCTTTCACTCAAACTGGCCAAGGTTTGGTTTTCGGTCATCAAAATTAAATCATAGTGAGACTTTAGGCCGAAAAGTTTCATCACCTGATCTGACATTTGACGATGTTGGGCCGTTAAAACAACTATGGGCTTTAATCGTGGGTGGTTCTTAAGATCCAGCACCAGAGAGGCCATCTTAAGGGCCTCGGGTCTAGTTCCAAAACAAAGCATTATTTTTTTCTTTTTCATTTTTTTAACCATTCTTATTCAACGTCCAAATTAAATCTTACCTTTATTAAAAGCCAAAACTAAGGAAGCTCGAGGCTGTAATATAATCCGTTCTCTTATTGTCTCTTCCCCACGAGGTGCCCACTACAAACTGAACGCGGTCAATAATTCGAAAACTTAATGTTGTGTACAGTGTAATTGTGTTGCGCCCTTGAGTCGTAAAATCGTGGCTGATCCCCGTTGTCAAAACACTGCCCCGGTAAAGATTCCAGTATTTTTCATAGCTAACTGTTTGAATAATAATATCAAGCCAGTCATCCCGATTATCCGTGATAGTAACAAAATAGGGGCTGGGCTGCTTGTAAGTGGATATCGCTGGCATTAACTTCGATAGCTTCTCTCAGGAGCTCGTCGATTTCTTTGGATGCCGTCATAACGGTTAATTATGACATTTTGTAGTAACAAGAGTCAAGAAACGGCTGTTAGTTTAAACTCATAGAAATGCATTTCTATGAGTTATGAGCTGCTTTATGAGGGGTACGTTAAAAGTCTTTCTTCGTAATAACGGTCTATAGCCTTAAAAAACTTCTGGTTTAACGGTGTGGGCTCTCTTTTATAGAGTGATACCTTTGTTTTAAAAGGGGCTATTTTTTCAACGATGAAAGTGACCTCTTCTTTGCGTCCCAGATATTGTTCATATCCAACAGTTATAAGCCCCCTCGTTTGATCGGTCTCGATGAGCATCCATGGCTCCATGTCATCCAAGGCACTGGTCACCACTTCATAGGTCTGGTCGTATGACATCGGGTAAACTTCTGAACCTCTATTTTTGAAAAGAGCGCAGCTAGTTAAGACCAAACTACATGTGACTAATAAAATTAAATTTTTTCCAAGTTTCATTGTTATTTTCCTTATCTTCTCTTATTGATCCAATAACGTAATTGTGTATGTTCTTCTGAAAGTTTTTTCTGTCCTGCTATCAGCTGATCCAACTTCTGCTCTACTACAGTAAGCTTTTTCTGAATGGAAGCCATATCCCGGGCAGTTGCTCT
>CAZLUT010000034.1:19998-21271 GCA_964562805.1 uncultured bacterium
GACGGATCTTGTGCCGAGACGCCTTTAACAAAAAGAAAAAGAGCACTAATAAAGACTGTTAAAAACAAAGGCATAAAAAAGATTCTTTTTGTCATATATTTAGAATATTCCTAAGAACTTTTTTCTCTTCTTTTGGTTCTGTTTAGCCAATTCTTCCTGTTTTTTTTCCTCGTGTTTTTCTTTTTTCTTCTCCATCACGTCTTTATTTTCAGTCAAAAACTCACCGTCACTTTCCTTTTTAAAGCTCTTATATTCCGCTTCTCTTTTTTTGTAGTCCTCAAGCGCGGTTTTGTTATAGACGTCATCTACGAGGGTTACTGTGACAAAGAAGATAGTTTCGGCCTTTTTATTGGCTTGAGGGTCCTTCCCCATGTGCTTGAAGAGCCAGCCAAACAAGGGTATCTTGTGCAGATAGGGGACCTTATTATAGTCATCATCCTCATTATCACTGATCAGGCCGCCGATCACCACAGTGTCTCCGCTGTGTACAAGAACGTTTGTATCCGCCTGAATGGTCTCAAACTGCGGAGAAGCTAAATTGGTACCGCCAATGGGAATAAACCCCAGAAAATTTGTGATCTCCGGCGTGATATTTACAGTAATTTCATTATCTTTTGATATGTGCGGTGTAACATTGAGCACTATTCCGTATCTTTTGTTTTCATAATCACTCACCTCGAAAGATCCTGTTGTTTCATTTCTTTCAAAAAGCGGAATGCCCACCTCACCACCGACCTACACAACCGCAGACTGATGGTTTAAGGTAAGTATTCTGGGATTAGAAATAATCTTTGTGTTTTTACGGCTTTTCAGCATGTTAAACACTACTGACATTTGAGAAAAATCCAGCGTACCCATCGTGAAGTCCTCAGCCAGGGTGTAGGGAAAACCGAATTGAACAGGAAAATCTACCTCTTCAGAAGTAGCCGTGGCACCCGTTGCCGTATCGGTAGTCGTATTGAGTGTTTCGGTTTGGCCCGAAGGAAAGAGTCTTGCTTTTTTAAGATGGCTGTCTAGGAAACTATTAGAGTCTCTTGTGAAAGGAAAATTCCAAGGACGCCTTGCGCCCGAAGCCTTCGCTATGATACTCCAGTCAAGCCCCAAAGACTCCCCCTCTGTGAGAGCTGTACGTATTATTCTTGCATCCACCAAAACTTGAGGCTGCTTTATATCGATGCTTTCTATCAAGTTAATAGCCCTTTTAAGCTTGGATGGTGTGTCACTAATGACCACCTGATTTGTCCCCTGAATGGATTCTATCTGCCCAACAGGA
>CAZLUT010000035.1:0-20749 GCA_964562805.1 uncultured bacterium
CATATGCCTGGTAAAGCTCCATCATAGTAAATTCAGGGTTGTGCTTGATCGAGATGCCTTCGTTACGAAAGTTACGATTGATCTCATAGACCTTTTCAAATCCGCCGACCAAAAGACGTTTCAAATAAAGTTCGGGCGCTATCCTCAAAAAAAGATCCATATGCAAAGTATTATGATGCGTTTTAAACGGCTCCGCTTTAGCTCCTCCGGCCAAAGGCTGCATCATCGGAGTTTCGACCTCCATAAACCCCTTAGCATCCAGCATCTCTCGCATCCGGCGAATGATCAAACTGCGTTTTCTAAAAACTTCTCGAGTCTCGTCACTGGTGATCAGGTCCAAATAGCGTTTGCGGTGCTTGATCTCAATATCTTTTAAACCGTGCCATTTTTCGGGAAGAATATCGACTATTTTAGAGAGCAATTCGAAAGAATTGACTTTGACACTCAACTCTCCTGTCTTTGACTTGAAAAGCTCTCCTTCAGCACCAACGACATCGCCCAAATCCATCTTTTTGAATAAATCATATTTTGCCTCACCCACGATATCTTTTTTGAAATAGAGTTGAATTTTTGAGGTCTCATCCTTGAGATCCGCAAAAGCCGACTTACCGTGGCTTCGAATGGTCATGAGGCGGCCTGCAAGACGCACCTTCTTACCTTCCTCAAATTGATCCCGGACTCCTTGAATAGGTTCTGTCGGCAAGAAGCGCGCACCGTACAGGTGAATACCTGAAGCGCGCATACCTTCGATCTTTTCGATGCGCTCTTTAACAATCTCTGAATTACTTTTTTCTACTGTCATAATAGTGGTGGATTATAAGGGACAAGGGCGCCAGATACAAGGTCTCTAAGAGTGTTCGCATCTGCGATTTACAAAAACACCCAAAAATGCCAGCAGGATCATCACAAGCATCACAAACGGCAGCCATTCGCCGTATTTCACATAAAAAGTAATCTTATCTTGAGGAAAAATAGCTTCGGTGTGACCTCCCGAAACAAAAAGTTCTTCGCCCTGTGAATCTTTGAGAACGCCTTGAGTCCTTCCCTGAGCATCGATAATGCCCGAAATACCCGTATTGGCCACATGGACAAAAGGCCGCCTTGTTTCGACTGCTCTGAAAATTGAAGTATTAAAATGCTCATACGGCGCGCGCGACTTATGAAACCACGCGTCATTAGTAACGACTACAAAAAATTCGGCACCCAATTTGGTAAAGCGCCGAGTCAAACTGGGGAAAATATTCTCAAAGCAGACAAGCGTTGAAAATTTAAAATCCATTGGGGCTTCAAAAACCGTCCAGAGCTTCCCCGAAACAAAGTCCCCCACTCCAAATGAATAAGCAATTTTTTTTAAGAAAAATAATAGATTTTTGAACGGAATATACTCCCCAAAAGGAACCAGGCTGCGCTTGTAATAGACAGTCTTGGGTTCCCCTTCAGGGTTAAAATAAATAGCCGCGTTATAGAGCTTATCATTTTCATATCGGGGTGAGCCGATAAGAAAAGGTGTTTTAGATCTCCGAATCAACCCGGCAACGGGTGAACCTTCGATTTCTCTCATTAAAAACCCGGGATAAGCGGCTTCGGGCCAAACAACCATATCAGGTCTATCGTAGAGAAGCAGTTCAGAAAGTTTTAAATACTTTTCGACAATTTTGGCTTTGACTTCAGGATCCCACTTGAGTTGTTGAGGAATGTTCCCTTGGACGATACCGACTCGAAGAGGTCTATTTTCTAATGGTTCCTTTAGCTTTTGAATCCCAAAACCAAAATTCGATAATACAAGCGCCAAAAATAATGAGAGGTAAAAAGCAACATAAAAAAACCGGTGCGAAACTTTTTTACGAAAATCGTGAATAGTTAAAAATAATAAGCCGGCTCCTACCATCAATAAAAAAGAAAGCCCATATGAGCCGATAATTTCGGTGATCTGTAAAAAGGCAAGGAAATGACTCTGAGAGTAGCTTAAAAGATTCCAACCAAACCCAAAACCCGGCAGCATGACTCTTACCCACTCCAAGAAAGTCCAAAGACTTGCTGTGCCGATTATAAAAAATATTCGAAAACGAAAATTGCTACGCTTCAGAACCGGCTCCATTAGGAACCGTGCGCCAAGAGCGAAAATAGCTACATACAATGCTTGAAAAAATGCCGCGAATATCCAACCGGCACCCGTTACATAGCTGACCCAATAAAGGGAAAAGAAATAAAAGAGAAATCCAAAAAAATAACCGTAGCGGAAAGCTTTTCGAAGCGGCGTTAATTCAAGGCATAAAAAAAGAAACAGAGGGGCAAACCAAGCTAGAAAATAAAAAGAAAAAGGCGGATACGACAGTAAAAGTAAAGCAACACCGGTCAGGAGGTAAAGGCGTCTGAGAGCCCGTATCTCGTTTAATCTAATTCCAAACACTATTCCCTATCACCTATCCTCACGCCCCACAGCACTTCTTGTGCTTCTTCCCACTGCCGCAGGGGCAGGGGTCGTTGCGGCCTACTTTGGGAGATTCTCTTTTAATAGTGCTTGGCTCTTTGGATTTGGAACTGGGTGGAGCGAAATGCCTCGGAGAACTTGAATTTTCGATCCTCGCTTCCTCCTCCGGCCCCGCGGAGTGATGAAAAGCCTGGGACTCTTCATGGACCAGCTTTTTCTCGCCTTCAAAAACTGATTTCACTTTTTCTTCGCGCACCACATCGACCCGAAAAATAAATTCGATGCTTTCCTCTTTAATAGACTGAGTTAATCCATCAAAAAGCTGAAAGGCTTCACGCTTATATTCGACTAAAGGATCTCTTTGGCCGTAAGCCCTAAGACCAATACCTTCCCGAAGATCATCTAAGCTTCTTAAATGATCCTTCCACTTGGCATCGATCACTTGAAGCAGTATCGATTTTTCTAAATAAAGAAGAGTTTCGGGAGTAAGACGCTCTTTCTTGTCGTAATAAACTTTCTCCAAGGTCTCCATTACAAATCCAAGAAGCTGTCTCGGTTCGTCAGCTTTTTCAAGGAACCCTTCGGTTGAGATCGCGAATTTGTTCCGGATAGCTTCAAGAAAAGACTCTTCCCCTTTCTCATCTTCCGCCTCTTGCGAAGAAAGGTGTCCGGTCTCAATATCCTGGGTTACCTCATTCATCATATCGAGCACGTGCTCATCCAAACTGTCACTTTCCAAGATGAGGCGCCTTTCTTCATAGATAATTTCCCTTTGACGATTCATCACATCGTCATACTCCAAGAGATGCTTTCTGATATCAAAGTTCCGCCCTTCGACCCGCTTTTGGGCCTGTTCGATAGCACGGCTCACGAGACCATGCTGGATCTCCTCGTCCTCTTTCATACCGAGATGATCCATCATCGACCGAAGCTTGTCCGAACCAAAAATACGCATCAGATCATCTTCTAAGGAAATAAAAAAATGACTCGCTCCAGGGTCCCCCTGTCTTGCACATCGCCCTCTCAGCTGATTATCGACACGCCTCGACTCATGGCGCTCGGTACCCACGACATGAAGCCCGCCGTTATCAGCAACACCTTCACCCAAGACAATATCGGTACCACGGCCTGCCATATTGGTCGCGATCGTAATAGAACCCGGTTGCCCGGCCCTCGTTATGATCTCAGCTTCCTTTTCATGATATTTCGCATTGAGTACGGTATGGTTCAAATTTTCTTTTCTGAGGAGATTAGAAAGATATTCTGACTTCTCAATTGAGATCGTTCCGACAAGTACGGGCAGATCTTTCTTATGAAGCTCCGCTATGCGGCGGGCAACAGCTTTGAATTTTCCTCTTTCAGTCTTATAAATAGCATCCGGCTGATCCTCTCTAAGACAAGGACGATTGGTAGGCATGATGACCGTGTCTAATTTATAGATCTTTTCAAACTCAACCGCTTCGGTGATAGCCGTACCCGTCATGCCGCCTAACTTGGAATACATCCTAAAATAATTCTGGAAAGTCACTTGGCCTAAGGTTTGATTTTCACGTTCGATTCGTACACCTTCCTTAGCTTCCAAAGCCTGATGAAGACCATCAGAGAATCGTCTTCCCGGCATGAGACGGCCCGTAAACTCATCGACGATCACAACCTTGCCTTCCTGTACCATATAATCAACATCACGTTTGTATAGATTGTGAGCCCTTAGGGCCTGATTAATGTGATGAATAAGTTCGATATGGGTATTGTCGTAAAGATTCTCAACATTAAGCAGTTCTTCGCATCGCTTAACGCCTTTTTCGGTCAAATTAACTGTATGCGCTTTCTCATCGATCTCAAAATCCTTACCCTTTTCAAGCTTGGGTGCAATACGGTCAAGGCGGTAATACTTATCCGTTGATTCCTCGGCAGGACCTGAAATGATAAGAGGCGTTCTAGCTTCATCAATTAGAATGGAATCCACTTCATCCACAATCGCATAATGAAACGGGCGCTGAACTCTTAAACTTTTATCCGGGACCATATTGTCTCTCAAATAATCAAAACCAAATTCATTATTGGTGCCATAGGTGATGTCGCTGCCATATGACTTTTGCCTATCGGGCGGCTCCATCTGGTTTTGAATAACACCTATTGAAAGACCTAAAAATTCATAGATCGGTCCCATCCATTCCCGATCCCTCTTTGCCAAATAATCATTCACTGTGACAACATGGACACCCTTGCCTTCAAGAGCGTTCAAATAAACCGGCAAGGTCGCTACCACTGTTTTACCTTCACCCGTCGCCATTTCAGCAATTTTTCCCTGATGAAGAACGATGCCGCCCAAGATTTGAACATCAAAGTGACGCATACCCGTCACCCGCTTAGAAGCTTCCCGGACAACCGCAAAACTTTCAGGCAAAATATCATCCAAGGTTTTGCCACTCTTCAGTTCGCTTCTAAAGTAATCGGTCTTTGCCTTCAGCTCATCATCCGATAGCTTACTAATTTCGGGTTCCCATTGATTGACCGCATCAACAATAGGCCGGAGCTTTTTAAGGTGGCGCTCATTATAGCTACCGAATATTTTTTTGAGTACGAATTGAAGCATTGCCTATCTAATTTCCTTCCCGCGTATGTTTTTCATGAATTGTTTTCTTTAAATAAGCCTCTATAAATTTATCAATATCCCCATCCATTACCGCTTGTCCGTTTGAGGTCTCATGGTTTGTCCGATGGTCCTTTACCATCGTATACGGATGAAACACATAGGACCTTATCTGAGAACCCCATTCAATTTTTTTCTTCTGCCCATATTTTGCCTGCAGCTTCTCATCTTCTTCGCGTCTTTTCTTCTCGAGCAATTTCGCTCTTAAAACTTTGAAAGCCAACGCGCGATTCTGGTGCTGACTTCTTTCATTTTGACATTGAACAACAATGCCGGTCGGAAGATGGGTCAGTCGGACTGCCGATGAGGTCTTATTAACATGCTGCCCCCCGGCACCTCCCGCTCGATAAACGTCCATCTTAACTTCACTTTCGGCAATTTCAATTTCATTCGTATCTTCCACTTCAGGAATCGCATCAAAAGAAGCAAAAGAAGTGTGCCTTCTTTTATTGGAATCAAAAGGCGAAATCCTTACCAGTCGGTGAACCCCTATCTCATTTTTGAGATATCCATAGGCATTATGCCCTTTAACAATAAAAGTCACGCTTTTTATACCGGCCTCTTCACCGTTTTGAGTATCGATCAGATTGACCTCATAACCTGAGCGTTCAGCCCATCTTAAATACATCCTGAAAAGCATTTCTGCCCAATCGCAAGACTCAGTTCCCCCAGCACCCGCGTTTAAATTCACGATCGCGTTGGACCGGTCCAAAGAGTCTGAAAGAAGTCTTTCAAGTTCCAAACTCTCGATCTGGCGAATAAGTTTTGCGATATCTCTTTCAAAATCCGCAATAGGCTCGGGGTGGTCCGCTTCAAGCAACTCGACCAATTCCAGATGATCCTTCGCAAACTCATACGCCTTCTGCCAAGGCTCTACAATTCCTCGGATTCCCTTAAGCTTTTCGACTACCGCCTGAGCCGCTTTGGGGTCGTCCCAAAACGTAGGTCCTGCCATTTTGGCATTTAATTCTTGGATGTGCTTTTCTTTGGTCGGGATGTCAAAGATACCCTCGAATTTCAAGCAATTTTTCATGAGCAGAATGAAGCTTTTCCTTCAACTCATCTATTTTTTCTTGCATCCGAAGGCTCCCTTTCTATTTGGTTGTTGAGCTGCACAGTTTATTGATGGAGAGAGGGAATGTAAAGAGAAGTTAGAATTGAAATTAAAATCACAAAACACAATACACAAACCACAAACAAACCACAAAATTCAAAGCACAAAATACAAAATAAAGAGGAATTCTTGGTTTCTCTAGGAATGACGCGAAGCGTCACCTTGCCGTTTGGAATTTGTGTTTTGGAATTTGTTTGTGTTTTGGAATTTGTGATTTGTGTTTTTTACTGGAGTATCCGCAAACTTTTAACTTCCATCGTCTGGCTAGGGTCAGCAAGCATGATGTAAGCCAAGTATTCAGACTTCGGTTTTGATAAAGAAATTTTCACCTTGCTGGAACCGGCAGGGATATCAACTCGGATCTTCTTTTCTTTAAAAAGCGGCTCGTCATTCCTATCTTTAAATTCGATCACAAGACGAGCATCTTTCTTGAGAGGTGTCACTTCAAGAACCAAGGCCTTGATCCCCCTCATATCAACCAGAGGGATTCTGTCTCCTATCCACCCGGCACCTTTTATAAGTCGAATACCATCGAGGGAAGAGACAGGTTTAAAACTTCCGTGCTCACCCCTAGTAATACCCAGAAGATTTCCTTCAAAAAAATTCTTAATATCCTTTCTGTCAATTTTCTTTTCTACAAATTTACCGGCTACGAGCTGCTCTGAGGGTTCGCTTAAGATCTTAAAACCACTATCTATGGCAAGCTTCCTTGTTAATTTGATAGCCGTGCTGTAATCCCGAAGCCCGGCGCCTAGATAAATACTTGTATCGGTGTCGATTTCGGGAAACTCGTCTCTTTTGAGCGGATATAGTTTGGGATAAAATTTTTCTTCATCTTCATAAAGCCTTCTTGCCTTCTCAAAAATCCCCAAAGATTTCAGCCCCTTCTCAAAATCATCATGAAAAGCCTCGCCCTGCAAAGAAAGTACAAACATTAATTGATCCAAGACAAGAGTCCTGTAACTGATCAGATCCGGCTTTCCCTCTTTTACTCCAAACGCATCAGGCACCCCGCCTGGAAAAGTAAACGCTTTTAAGCGAAGTTCCGCTTTTTTAAACAGCGCTATAACTTCCTTAGGGTGAGTCAAAAAACCAAGAGCTAAGGCGTGCGGTGTCGAAGCGTAATAAAAAGTCGTAACATCCCCCACCGGACGATCCCCCTCGTAAGTAACAATATTAAATTCTTCATCTGTCTTAAGCGCCAAGGGTTTGGTGCCGAATTCATCATAAGTCGTATCAACCGCGTATTTGGGGTTGCCTTCTAAGGGAATATACTCCACCTTTCCTTCGGGATTAGTCGCAGCCGAAAGCAAAAAGGGCTGTTGAAGATTTTGCGTGAAATTAACAGCGATATGGAAAAAATTATCATGATGCTCCTCAAATATTTTTGACCATTTTCTTTCGGGAATAAAAATAAGAGGCAATCTCTGCTGAAACATACCCCCATGGCCTGAGGCTAAGGCTTCGATATGGCCACTTCCGACAGGGAATGCCCGCTTTTCCCGATCTAGACCAGTCCAAGTGGTGCTGGGAATATCTTTTGAACTGCCTCCCGGCATGTCACCCATGGCATACGCAACAAGCACTCCGAGACGCCATTCATCCATCAAATTCTCAACATAAATAGGAGCTCCTTGATGCCCTCCCACGTGATCTCCGCCAAACCTGAGAGGTTGACCGGTGTCCGGAATATAGGCCAAATAATAAAGTTCCCTTTCAGGATCGATCAAACCTTTCCAATCAGCCGCTTCGATCAGTTTAGTTGTTAACTCTTTAACTTTTAAAAGCTTCCGGCGCTCAGCAGTATCGACTGTGTTTTCTAAAGCAATTTCGGCTCCGCCCAAAACTGTGATCAAAGCCGCAAAAAGATTACCATTATCAGGCTGAGAAATTACGTAATTGTCTCTGCCGTCAGCGGCCCGTACCCATTTACCATTTTCATAAACCATCCAATAATAGAGCCCCCGCCATTTGTCCTCGGGAGGTAAGGAGTCCAGTGTGGTCAAGGTGGTTTTGATCCGTTCCAAAGCCTTGTCTTTTGGAAAATCATAAAATGGCTGAATGATCCCCTGGTAAACACCCAGCATATACGTTAAATACAGGCCGATGTTAGTCGGCGAGGTGTAACTTCCAAGCCCCTCGACCGTATCATTCTCCTTAATATACCCGTTATCAAACGGAAATCCGCTGTCGGGTTCCGCTAAAATCCCATCGCCCAAAGGCCTGGAATTGATCGTGGCAAGACGCGCCCGGTAGGCTTCATCTTTGGGTGTGAGCGTGCTGCCCGACTCGGATTGCGACTGAGTCACAAGCAGTCCCAAAACAAAGGTCGTGATAACTAACAAAATTAAAAAAATACTGATTCTTTTCATCGTATTAATAGCTTAAAAATTATTTTTGACGCAATTTTACGGTTCATCCCCGGTAAATTAGCTAATTCATCTATATCGGCACGCTCCAACTCCCTGCTTGAGGAAAATTTTCTAAGCAGCATTCGTTTTCTTTTCTCTCCGATTCCCGGTACATCGTCCAGAAAGGATTTTTCAAGCGCCTGGCTTCTAAGACGCCTATGGTAAGTTATGGCAAAACGATGTGCTTCGTCCCTGATTTTCATAAGTAGTCGCAGTGCGGGTGAATCTGATTCCAAAATAACAGGCTCTTTAGAGCTTGTCCAAAAAATATGTTCAAAACGTTTTGCAATTGAGATCAAAGTAACATCCAGAAAATCTTCTTCCTTCAAGACTTGGTAGGCGGCATTCAGCTGACCTTTCCCGCCGTCGATCATTAAAAGATCGGGCCAAAAAACTTCCTTTCCCTCTTTGATCCCATGAATAAAACGGCGCACTACTTCTTGAATAGAAGCGTAGTCATTAATACCTTTGACCGTTTTGATGCGGTATTTCCGGTATTCTGTCTTAACGGGAAGCTCCCGATGGAAACAAACACGGCTTGCGACCGAGTGGGCTCCGCTGATATTGGAGATATCAATACAGGCTATCTTCTCGGGAATTCTTTTTAATTTAAAGATCTTTTTAAGCTCTTGGGTGGCGCTCAAACCGATCCCCGAAGTTCCTTTGATGACATTAAATCGTTTTTTACGCAGCCGGCTCAAGGCATCGATCTGACTCTTGAAACCCGAGGCATCTTCATAGCGGTATTCTTTTGACGATGTTTCCATTCTTTCATTCAAATAATCAATAAAGCTTTTCTTTCCGCCTCCCAAGAAAGAGCGGATCTCATTGATCAGCTGATCATGCTGAGGCTTGATCTTAAAGTTAATACACGGGGCCAAACATTGATTGAGGTGATAATAGAGACAAGGTGTTTTGGGTAAGGTCCTGCATTTTCGAATCGGAAAAAGATTGTGAATAATTTTAACAGCTTCCCTTAAAAGATAAGCGTCCGTATAGGGCCCATAGTAAATTGATTTTTTATCCGCTTTGTTGCGGGTAATGGATACCAAAGGAAAGGGTTCATTTGAGATCTTGATGAAAGGAAAACTTTTATCGTCTTTTTGACGGGTATTATAAGGAGGTGTCATCTCATTGATCAGGGAAGCTTCGAGTAAAAGCGCGTCGACTTCTGTCTGAGTTTCGATCGTCTCAATATCACGGGCCTTGCCCACTAACACTTCGATTTTAGGTCCGTGGAGGGCCCGTTTTTGAAAATAAGATGCCGCGCGTTTCTTTAAAGAAATAGCCTTTCCGACATAAAGCACCTTTCCTCTTGCGTCTTTCATCAGGTAAACACCGGGGCCGAGAGGAAGGGAGGAAATCTTATCCTTTAATTCATCTTTGCGCATAACCAGTATTTTAGCAGCAAATCAAATACTTTACAGCGCAACATATTAAGTGTCAGAGTATCAGGGAGTCAGAGAGTCAAAGTCGTAGGTCACACTTAAGTGTGACCTACGAGGAAAAAAGAAAGATTACTTTTTAGATGATTTGGAAACGAGTTTTGCGATACGTGCTTTTTTGCGGTTTGCCGCATTCTTAGGAACAACACCGTGACGAACAGCTTTATCAAGCTGGCTTACCAGCGTGCGGGCTTTTGCTTCCAAATCTTTGGATTTCTCTTTTGCAAGAGCTCTCACTTGGCTTGATAATGTTTTAAGACGTGTTTTAGTATTTAAATTCAGAAGCCTTTTTTTCGCATCGCTTCTCATTCTTTTTGCGGGTGATTTTAAAATCGGCATACTTTTTTATATCTCCTTTAAAATTCTTATTTTTTACAATTCACAATTCATAATTAACTATTCACTGCCACGCAATGGCATTACCAGGCTTCGGTGACAAGGTCGACCACATTGTGAGCAAAGTCTTCGATAGCCCGCTGGGTGGCTTGAGGTAAGACTTCAGAGATCGGTTCGCGAGTGTTGCCCGTACGGGTAGCGTCTTTTGAAAACTGCCTAAAGTAAGACGTCTTTCCTCTAAAATCTTCTTCATGCACTAGATTCTTGCCACTGCGATTATCTTTGAGTTGCACAAAAGCTTTTACAAAAAGACGGTATTCTTCAACGCTCTCCAAATTGGTAAAACGGGTTCCTTCCTGCCAATAATCTCTGAGATAAATATTCATCGTGGCATCCGCATTTTCAGGACGGCTGACCACCTTTAAGGTGCCATCTTCGATAAACCGGCTGATAACAGCGTTGGTCATATCAACTTCCATTCCCGGGGTGTAAATAGCCATTTCTTCGATCGGAATCTGATTCTTAACAGTGGGTATATAAATCGTTTTGATATCGTAGGGAATCTGGACCTTATTGTTATAACCACAGCTTGAAATTAAGACGGTTATTAAACCTATCCAAAATATTTTTTTAAGCATAATTAGCTACCTCTAGTGGTTCCAGCAATTTCATTTCTTCGTTACGTAAGATCTGAATCCGTTCGCCCAAAACGCTCAATAAGTCTTGGAGGCGTTGCTTTTCTTCTTTCAAATCGCCGGCACGATCCCCTTTTTTAAACCGCAATGATTTAAAAGTCGAGTCAATCATACTTATTTTTTCCCGAACAAGCGAGCGCATTTCTTCTACCGCAGAAGCTTCGTCATAATAAATCGCTGACAGATCAGATTCGATCTCATTTCTCTTTTTAATCAAGCCAAGCCTTTCCTTCTCGATTCGCTCCTCTTCTTTCCGCCACGCTTTGAGTGAACTATCCTTACCTTTTTTTGACAGGTTTTTCTTTAATTCTGATTCAAAATTTTTCTTGAGCGATGTATATTTTTTTACTTCCTTTTCATACTGCTTATTAAGCTTCTCAAAATCGGATTTTTGTTCAGCAGCCGGTTTTTCCCGAACTGTCTCCTCCGATGCCACTACTGCTTCTTCAGCAACAACCTCAACCTTAGTTTTTTCTGGGGTAGCCACCGCTTCTTCAGCCGCGACTTCTTCTGCAGCTTTTGCTTTTTCTTCAGAAATTATTTTTTCCTCACTCAGCTCTTGGCTCTCGGCGCTTGGCACTTTCTCTTCAGAGATTTCCTTGGGCTGAATTGCTTTTTCTACCGCATCAAGCTCAATAAGTGTTTCGTTAAACTCTTCGCTTAATCGCTCGAGGCGATTCATCAAAATTTCTTCCCGTGTTTTAGGCGCAATCAAGCGGCCCAATCTTTCAAAATTGTCTTTCAAAATATAATCAGGCCGAAAAGCGCTTAAATCCTGAGATGGAACGCCTTGAAGTTTTGCTTCGGCTTCTTTAGCGCTTAATTTTTCTTCTAAAACAAGGATCTCTTCGCGCCTTGTATCGATCATGATGATCTCGTATTCGATTTCTTCTTTAAGCTTACTTACTCGAGATACTTGTTCAGCAGTTAAGCCTTTTTGAGCCCGATCTGCCTTTTGTATTGTCTCCTCTTCTTTATCGGGAACACCAAAGATAAATGATTTGGCAAGCCACGCAGCGCCTTTTACCGGCTTCATCGCTGCTTTACCCATTTCACCAAGGCCGACGCTTTGCTTGACTTCTTCTACCTCTCGAGACAATTCTTCAATAAGCTGATCTTTATGTTTCTTTCGATCCTCAACATCTCGATACTTAGCTCGAACTTTTCGATGGAGGGAGCGGATCTTTTTGCGAAGCTGCCGCTTTTCCTGGTGGGTCAGGTCTGTCTTTTCAAGTACTGCCGACTCATCCGAAACCTCTTCAGGTGCCGACTCTTCCCTCTCCTCCTCGAGAGCCGCTTGGATCCCCGCTATTTTGTCTTTCAGGTCAACAATTTCGAGCTTCAGTTCCCGCCGTCTCTGGCTTAAAGTCTCAACATCCATATCACGCGTTCCGGGAAATTTAGGCATTGCGGAACCAGCCCAACTCACTGATTTTTGGGCAGCCTTTACGGGAATCACCAAAGTTTTGGCAACCGGCGCCATGATGCCTCCAAAAGGAATTTTGGAAGCTTCCTTTTCCTTTGAGGGAGATAATTTACGGTCGCTTTCCTTTTCAATCCGGATCACCAGCTCATCAACTACTCTTTTTTGATTTTTAAGCTCGGTCTGTTTTTGGCTCAAGATGGGTCCTAAAGACTCATAGGCACTGCCTTTCAACTCGGATTGCTCTAAATAAGATTGAACAAGTTTGTCATCAAGGTTTTCGAGAGTCTCTAAAATATGAGCATGTTCTTCCTTTAAGATCTCGGCTTTGACTGCCAACAAGTCAGCTTCATCTTGAAGTTTGCTAAATTCTTTGTCGCGATAGCCCAACGCGGATCTTGTCGCCTCCCGATGAATGAACGGTATTCGGATCAAGGGAGCTGTGCTGATGCCCCAGGTTGCGGCGAGCTCTTCCACCTCGAGTCTTTCGCGCTCCAAGGCATACTCTTCGGCCTTGAGCGACTCCTCCCATCTCTCAAAAGCGCTTACCAAGTCGGGGCTCATCCGTTTCCTGTAATATTTCTTTTTGGCCTTGAGTCTCTTCCACTTACCCTTAAGCTCTTTTTGTTTTATTCTAATAACTTTGAGACGTGTTTTGATGCTCTTGGCTTTAAATTTGGATAACTGCTCAAGCTCTTCTTCGATCCTGCTTCTCTCGATAATAAGCCTTTCTTTTTCGCGCCCTGCAACCGTTTCGGATTCTTGATCGACTTTCAAGCGGAATGACTCGATCTGAGTTTGGATCAATATTTCTTTTTCTTCGAGGATCATGAGGCGGTTTCTAAGATCTTCTTCCCGGATCTTCATAAATTTTTCAGGATCTTTGAGCTGGCCTAGACGCTCTCTCGCCTTATCGGCCCACGCTGTTTGCGGATATTTGCGGTTAACGTCTTCGTAATAAATAATAGCGCTGTCGATATAGTTTTCTCTCTCATAATAAACGCCGATCTTATAATTCTTCTCGGCGTTCTTTTCGATGATCGTATTTACAAGTTCAACGGCCTTTACCTTCATATGACTGTCGGGGTGCTCTTCCAAAAACTGCTCAGCACTCTTTTCGGCAGTATCCAAAGCACTCAGGTCTCTATCCGTTCTTCTGATCGACATCTGGAAAGCAGTGTCTGCCAATTGAAACTTAGCATCGCTTAAAAGTTCGCTTGTAGGGTATTCATCAATAAGACGCTGAAACGATTTGATGGCTTTCGCGTATTGGTGTGTTTTTTTGTAAGCAATGCCTAGATTAAAAAGAGCGCGGTCTCCGTAGGCACTGAAGGGTGCTGTCTCAGCAATAGTTCTAAAAACTTCGATCGCTTTAGGCAAAGCCGGTAGAATAGCCACGCCCATGAGACGCGCCTTTTGACCGGAGAGGAATAAATTACCGATCGTATAGGTCCGCTCAACCACTTCATTGATCCGAGGGCTTTGAGGATATGACTCGAGAATTTTTTTATAGGCATTAAAGGCTTTGGAAGGGTCCGATTTTTGCTCGTACAAAACGGCTTGCTGGAATAAAGCGTCAGGTGCGATCCGGGCATTAGGATATCGCTTTACTAAATTATCAAGTTCATCAATTGCCTTTTCCGGATTTCCTTCATCAACAAAACGGAGGGCGTACTTAAATTGCTCTTCAGCAGGGCCTTCGGCAACTCCCTCAGCATTAACAAACTTTCCTGCTTCAGGCGACCAGACCCAATAAGCGTAACCGGATGATGGTAATGAAAAAGACACGGTCAGAATCACCAGTAAAACGGCAAGGAATCCCTTATTTAACTTCAAAACCCAATACTCCCTTTCATTATTATATAGGCAGAACATCTCTAAAGGCTGGATTATACTGATTTTGATTAACAAAGCAAATAAGCAGTGGCTAGTGGGTAGTAAGTTAGTGGTTAGTAAGATATCGCCTGTCCGCCTCCGGCGGATAGGCTCCTTAGCTTCTAATCACTATTCATTAACGACTGTTCACTTTTTTAAAAAATTTTCCCACCTGCCTCTTCCAGACCCACTCTCTTATACGCCGCCTAAACATCAATCCTGAGAAAGCCAGAAATAATACACTATAGTAACCAACCAACATTTCCGGGCCAAAGACAGGCCCTTCGCGATTAAAAACAGGCAACCCGGATAAAATCCGGACCGCTTCAAGCAAAACCCACGTCGGTAAAAATACCAAAAGAGAGAAAAATCCTCCGATTCCATCTCCTAAATTAGACATAAAGGCGAGAAGAAATCCTAAGCTTGTCGTTAAAATAAAAAGCGGCAGTAATATCACATTGATCAAAATCGTAAAAAAAGAAACCCCCCCAAAATAAAACGAGACCCAGCCATAAGAAAATAAAAAAGCGGCTGTTGAAATTTTAAGCGCGTCCATCCCATATTTTTTAATTTTAAAAAATAAAGCGGGCTTTCGAGAGGGCGGTTTACCCTTTGAAGATAGCATTATCGTTAATATTAATCCCAACACAACCGTGTAAGAAAGTTGAAAAGACGGATACAAAATATCAAAAGGACAAATAATAAGAGCTGTAAGAGAGGCTAGGCAAAGGCTGTTGAGTCCGTTGGTGCCTCTACCGATTAATTTTCCAACACAAAGTGCTAGAGCCATAATAAAAGCTCTAAAAGCGGGCGGCCTTCCGCCTGAGAGAGAAAAATAAAGAAAGAGACCGATTAAAATTAAAAAAATTGAATAGCGGGGGCTTAAAAGAAAAATTCTCCCTAAAAAATACAGGAAAAAAGCGATGGCTGCCATATGAAATCCGCTCACTGAAAGAATGTGAAAAATGCCCAGCCTTCTGAATTGGTCTTGGCTCTCGCGGGACATATCAGCCCTCTGGCCTAAAATAATCGCTTTTAAAAAAGAAGCTTCCCGTTCGGGAAGGAGCCCTTTAAATTTATTTGAAAAGTAGCCATTTAGTCGGCGGAAAGGAGAAAAAATAACATCTTGCTTCATTATATAGTAGGATTTCCGGCCGATCCCAACCAACCGAAGCCGGGGGCGTCCTATTTGCTTCCTTTTCACGGGTTTTATTTTTCCAAAAAGTAAAAGTTCATCTCCGAAATGGACAGCGCCTTGAGCGTTTATCAAACTGACCCAAATTTTTTCTCGCGTTTCTTTAAAATGAATTTCAAATAGAAAATTTGTCCTGGTAAGTTTTCCTTTTCGATAGATCCGGGGTTCTTCGAGACAAACGCCTCTCAGGCTTACTTTCCGCTCTTTTAACGAGGTGACTTGGTATTTTTGGATAATAAAAAGTTCTCTTTGAATAATTAAAGCGCCTATTGAAAAAAAAGCGCAAAACAAAAAAATCCAAAACTCTTTTCTCTTAAATGTCAGGTAAAGTAAAGCTGCTGATGACGCAAAAATAGCTGCCCCGAAAAAAATATCAATGTTTCTCCCGGTAATGATTCCTACTCCCAAGCTGAGAGCCGGTAGCAATAAAGGATATTTTCTTAAAAAAGCCACAGTTTAAACGCTCCCAAAAGCAAATTACCGAAGAATAAGAGCGTTAGAAACATTAAAAACCCGAGTTTTTCTTTGTTTTGCATAGGATTTAAATTCAAAAAAACGAAAGAAAGATAGAATTGCTTGGCTAGGACTAAAGAATAACGAAAACGAAGAGCTAAAGCAAGAGCTCTTTCACCGTAGGTCACACTTAAGCGTGACCTACGAAGGAGAAGTAAAAAGAAAAACATAGCTAACACTTCAATGTTGGGCTATATAAAAAGCGTCTTTATTAAGATACTAAATTAGTGATAATTCGATAAAAAAAGTCAAAAATTGAAAAATTATTTTCTTGAAAAACAAAAAAAATATCGTATAGTACGCACTCTTTCAACTGTTGTCAGAGCACCGGAAGAAAAATCACGAAAATCAAGAACATTACGAAATAAAGGCCTAAGGACTACATGTTCAACGTAAAAAGATACATCAAATACGACGCCGAAAGAACAAATCAGTTCGCTGAAGATATCAAAACCTCACCCGGCGGTGAAAATATCGATAAGTGTATCCAATGCGGGACCTGCTCAGGTGCCTGCCCCTTAAGTATTTATATGGACTATACGCCCCGAAACATCATCGAGCTTACCCGTGCCGGATGGAAAGACGACGTTTTAAGCAGTTTTACGATCTGGCTTTGCGCTTCCTGCTACGCCTGCTCTTCCGAGTGTCCTAAGAAAATTGAAATTACTGACATTATGTATACCTTAAAGCGCCGGGCGATCGAAGAAGGTCTTTATCCCCGCAAGTTCCCGATCCCCATTCTCGCACGGGAATTCTTTAAGATGGTACGCAAACGCGGCATGATCTCTGAGCTTTGGCTTGTAGCAACATTATTTATGAAAACTAAGATCTTAAAAGCCTTTAGCATGATGAATTTAGGATTCGGCATCATGAGAACCGGCCGTCTCACTCTCAAGAAAGAATCCATGAAAAATCCGAAAGAACTGACCAAACTATTGGATACAGTCATAATCAATAAGGATAAAAAATGACCAAGAAATATACCTACTATCCCGGCTGCTCCGCAAAAGGGCTTGCAAAGTCTTACGAAAAGTCTTTTTTAGCCGTTTTTAAAGCGCTCGATATTGAGGTCCAAGAACTTGATAATTGGAACTGCTGCGGTGCTACGGCCTATATGTCAGTTGATGAGGAGCACGCCTTTTTGCTTTCGGCCCGTAACATGGCGCTCGCTGAGCAATTAGGTTCCGATATGATCGCTCCCTGCTCGGCTTGCTATCTGACTCATAACAAAGCTAAGGGCCACATCAAAAAATATTCCCATATCGGACAAAAGATCACGAAGGTCCTCAAGGAAACGGGAAAGCTCGATTACGCGGGTAAAGTCAAAGTTCGTCACCCGCTGGATGTTTTGGTTAATGATATCGGTATCGATAAGATCAAAGAAAAAATTAAAAACCCTTTAAAAGGCCTTAAAGTCGCCCCTTATTACGGCTGTCAGATCGTTCGGCCAATTGGTGAGTTTGACGATGAGACCTATCCCACAACTATGGACAAATTGCTCCAAGCTATCGGAGCTGAAGTGCCCCATTACCCGCTAAAAACTAAGTGCTGCGGTGGCTCTCTAACGGGTACGATCTCTGAAGTCGGAGAAAGACTATGTTACATCCTTCTAAGAGAAGCTCAAGTCAGGGGCGCTCATCTTATGACGACAGTTTGCCCTCTTTGCCAATTTAACCTGGATGCCTATCAGGACAAGATCTCAAAAAAATACGAGAAGGTCAATATGCCGATCGTCTATTTTACTCAACTACTTGGAACAGCTCTCGGTATTCCGGCCAAAGAACTGGGATATGATGAGCAGATCATATCAGCGAAGCCGGCTTTAAGAGAAAAAGCCCTCATAGCTTAAAATGGAGAACGAGAAAAAGATGACACCAGCTAACGTTAAAGAAGATATCCGGATCGGTTTTTATGTCTGTCACTGCGGTACCAATATCGCTGCCATGGTGGATGTGGAAGATGTCGCTAAATACGCGACTACTCTTCCCGGCGTCGTCGTTTCTAAAGATTACAAATACATGTGTTCTGACCCCGGTCAGGAACTGATCGCGGAAGATATTAAAAAGCATAAGCTAAATCGGATCATCGTTGCCTCCTGTTCCCCTCTTTTGCATGAAGCTACTTTTCGCGGAGCTACCGAAAAAGGCGGACTCAATCCTTTCCTCTGTCAAATGGTCAATATCCGGGAGCATGTCTCTTGGGTGCATGAAGATATAGCAAGTGCTACCGAGAAAACAAAAGCTCTTGTCCATGGTGCTGTGGGTCGAATCGCTTTCCACAAACCTTTAAAGAAAAAAACAGTTACTATTAAACCCGAAGCATTAGTTGTAGGCGGTGGTATCGCGGGAATTCACGCGGCACTAACCTTGGCTAACGCGGGCAAAAAAGTTTATTTAGTCGAAAAAGAGCCCTCTATCGGCGGTCACATGGGTCAATTCGATAAGACCTTCCCGACACTGGACTGCTCCGCTTGTATTTTAACCCCCAAAATGTCATCGGTTAAATCAAATCCTAACATCACTTTGTTGAGCTATTCTGAAGTCGCCAAAGTAGATGGCTATGTTGGTAATTTTAAAGTAACCGTTAAGAAAAAACCCCGTTACGTTAAAGAGGAAGATTGTGTCGGCTGTTTGGCTTGTATTGATGCCTGTGTTTTTAAAAAGCCCACAGTTCCCGATGAGTACAACGTAGGACTGGGTAAGCGTAAACCTGTTTATATCCCCTTTCCTCAAGCGACTCCGAAAGTGGTTACCATCGATCCCGCGACTTGCCTTCATCATAAGACCGGTAAGTGCAAACAGTCCTGCATGAAAGCTTGTGACAGAAACGCCTTTGATTTCGATCAAAAAGAGGAAATGGTAGATCTTGAAGTAGGTACCATTATCATCGCGACCGGTTTTAAGCCTTTTGATGCTACGAACAAGCCGGCTTATGGTTATGGCATTTATCCAAATGTTTATACTGCTTTAGAAGTCGAGCGTCTTGTAAATTCATCCGGTCCTACAGGCGGAGAAGTTATTTTAAGAGATGGTAAAAAACCAAAAGCAATCGGTATTATTCACTGTGTTGGGTCTCGTGATGATCGCACCAACAAATGGTGTTCCCGAGTTTGCTGTATGTATTCACTGAAATTGGCTCATCTTTTAAAAGAACATACCGGAGCTGAGATCTTTAATTTTTATATTGATATGCGCGCGTTCGGAAAGGGCTATGAAGAATTTTATGAAAAACTCCTCGAAGAAGGGGTTCATATGATTCGAGGCCGTGTTGCCGATGTTACCGATTGGCAGATGACGCCTGAAGAGAAAGACAAATTAGTACTTCGCGTTGAAGATACCCTAGCCGGTTTCGTAAGAAGGATCCCGGTCGACATGGTCGTGCTTTCTACAGGGCTTGTACCTCAGCCGGATTCTCAAGAAGTCAGACGCATGTTTAATATCTCCTGTTCAACCGGCGGTTTCTTTTTGGAGCGTCACCCCAAGCTAGCTCCTGTTAATACAGCGACTGACGGTATTTTTCTTGCCGGCGCTTGCCAAGGACCAAAAGATATTCCCGATACGGTAGCTCAAGCCGGTGCCGCAGCCGCTGAAGCCCTGACTTTGATCGATACCGGTCAAGTCGAAATGGAACCCTCAACCGCTTATGTGATCGAAGATGAATGCTCGGGCTGTAAGACTTGCATTTCGATGTGTCCCTATTCAGCCATCACCCGCGATGAAGAAAAGGGTGTTGCTGTTATTAATGAAGCCCTTTGTAAGGGTTGCGGCACTTGTGTCGCGGCTTGCCCATCCGGCTCTATCAAACAAAATCTATTTGAAGATGATGAACTCTTAACTGAGATCGAGGAGGTATTAGTCGATGTCTGAGGTGCATGAGCCTAAGGTCCTGGCTATTTTCTGCAATTGGTGTACTTATACAGCAGCTGACTTGGCTGGCGTTTCAAGAATGAAATACGCTTCTAATGTCCGAATTGTACGCGTCATGTGCAGCGGCCGGATCGATCCTCAATTTGTCCTGACTGCCCTCGCGAGAGGCGCTGACGGAGTCTTGATCGGCGGATGCCATCCGGGCGACTGTCACTATGCTGAAGGTAATTACAAAGCGCTTCGCCGCGCGCGGCTCCTAGCCCGCATGCTTAAAGACATGGGAATTGAACCCGAACGTTTTCGCCTTGAATGGATCTCAGCTTCAGAGGGTGAAAAAGTGAAAACAGTTATCAACGAAATGGTTGAGCAAATTCGTGAGATCGGCCCCTTAAACTTGCCCGGTAAGAATTCAGAGTGGGATGAAGAGATCAAAGAATTGCAAAAAGAGTTTGCGACAGAAAAGGAGTGCGCGTGTGACTGCGGCAAATAAACCTTCCAAAAAATCTGAAGCAGCCAAACCGGCCGTAAAGCCAAAGGTCGCTTTTTACTGGTGCGCTTCCTGCGGCGGGTGTGAAGAATCGGTCGTTGATTTGGCTGAAGGCATTTTGGATGTTGTAGCAGCTGTCGACATTGTTATGTGGCCTGTTGCCATGGATTTTAAAAAGAAAGACGTTGAAGCAATGGCAGATGGTTCTATCTTGGTTTCCCTGATCAATGGCGCTATTCGCACTAGCGAACAGGAAGAAATGGCTTATCTGCTTCGCAAGAAAAGCAAGCTTGTCATCGCTTATG
>CAZLUT010000036.1:0-20385 GCA_964562805.1 uncultured bacterium
CAGGCCCTTTTTTTGGAAGCTTTGGCGCTCTTGCTATGGTGGGGACGGCTGGATTTCACGCGGCAAGCAGTTATGAAAAATCAAAGTTGAGCCGGGTGATTACAGCCGATAAATTGGCTCTTAATTATGCGCTTCGTGCCGGGTATGACCCACAAGGTCTGTTGGATTTTCTTTATCGAATTATTGATATGAAACCTGTTAACATGTACCGAATCGCCCAATAAGCGTTAAGAGGTTTACAAAATTAAAATCAGCTTTTAGAAAACTTCCGCTCAGCGGGAGGAGCTTTATCACGAATCGCGAGAGATTTTTAAAAGAAATAAAACCGGTTCGGGAAATGTACAAAGCACGCGACATAGGTTAGAATCAAAAATTATGATATTAAAAAAGAAAAAGTCATCAACCTTTGCGCTTATCTATGTAGCTGTGGATCTAATAGCTGTAATCGCGGGGTTTATATCAGCTTATTATTTAAGATTTCAGAGCGGGTTATTTACAGTTGATGATATACCGTCTTTTTCAAACTACCTGTCGGCGATGATTATTTCAGCCCCCATCTTTTTGATTTTATTCCGCAATTTTAGGCTTTATCAATCCGGAAAAATGCAGCGCCGTTGGGATGTTGTTAACGGATCGCTTGCGGCTGTTACCTTTGGGATGGTCTTGTGTATGGCAGTGACTTTTATTTATCGGCAGGGTGATTTTGATTATTCTAGGCTTTTCGTGGTACTAAGTTGGGCGCTGATACTGATTTATTTTAACTTGTTTCGATTTACCGTAAATAAAATCGAAAGAAAAAATATCCGCCGGAAAGGTTTAGAAACAAGAGTCGTTATTTTAGGGATCAATAAGACGTCCCGGAAGATTATTCATTGGATAAAAGCCGCACGTTATTCGGGGTATCGGGTGCAAGGAATCTATGCGATTGGGGACAAGGAAAAAGGACTTCACATTCAGAATTGCGAGATATTGGGTGATATCAAAGATTTTTATGATCATATTAATGACCTTGAAATTGATGAAGTGATTTTGACAGAACCAAAATTTTCGAGAGAAGAAACCGCTAAGATGATGCTGGCGTGTGAGGCAAATATGATTAATTTTAAGGTTATAGCGGATATGTACGGATTGGTAACGAGCTCTGTTGATGTGGAAACAATTAATACGGTCCCGGTTCTCGGCCTAAAGCAGTTACCGTTGGATGATCTGTGGAATCGTTTTACGAAAAGATTTTTTGATTTAATCGGATCAGGTGCAGGGCTCATTGTTTGTTTACCCTTATTTGCCATCTTAGCGCTTATTATAAAATTGGAGAATAAAGGTCCTGTTTTTTATCGGCAGGAACGGATGGGTAAAAATGGTAAATCTTTTTTGCTTGTCAAGTTCAGAACAATGTCAATTGATGCCGAGAAGGAAACAGGTCCAGTCTGGACAAGAGAAGGTGATGAGAGATGCACCCGAGTCGGGAGTTTCTTAAGAAAAACGAATACCGATGAGCTGCCTCAATTATGGAACGTGTTTTTAGGGCAAATGTCTCTTGTGGGTCCAAGACCCGAACGTCCTTTTTTTGTGGAACAGTTTAAAGCAGAGATTCCGCGTTATATGGTGCGTCACCAAATTAAACCGGGTATTACGGGGTGGGCCCAAGTTTACGGGTACCGGGGTGATGTGGTTATGAGTTATAAAGGCAGAGAAAAATCAAAAATGGGAATTAAAGATCTGAGTTTGGTTGAGGTTGATGAAGAAAAGCAGCATATTACCGAACGCATCCAGCTTGATTTATACTATCTTGAAAATTGGTCATTATTATTTGATGTCGAAATTTTAATCCGCACTGTTGCGGCTTTTAAAAATGCTTTTTAATCAGCAAAAGATAAAAACAAAAGTTATAGCGCTTCAGTTTGTAGCTCTTTTAGGGTTTGCCTGGACAGTGCCGTTTTCAAAAGCCCTGGCAAATATCTTTATTGTATCAATGGCTGTTTTGTGGGTGGCAGAGTGTCTCTTGGAGAGAAAATTAATATTTCCCAAAACCCCACTTAATTGGCTTATTGCGATTTTTGTCTTGAGTCTGTTGATATCATTTTTTGAAACTAATTACTTTTATCAAAGCTATCGTGGGGTGACAAAAGTTTTACAAAGGCTCGGTTTGTTTTTTTTGGTGATTCATATTCTGAGCACGCGAGAGAGAACAGGTAAATTCGTTAAATGGCTTAGTTTTGGCTATCTGGTTATTTTGCTAAGCGGCTTTTTTCAGCTCTTTTTTGCCGCTGATTTTATTCGCGGCCGTGAAATCAGATTTGCCAATCAGCTTCCGAGAATTACCTCATCTTTTGAATTTCCGAGCCAATATAGCATTTATCTGCTCTATATGATTTTTCTGTACAGTTTTTTGGCTTTTTCAAAATTATTTTCTCTCAGGTTTAGAATTTATTATGTTGTAATTTCGGTGTTGGGATTACTCTCTCTCTTTCTGACGCACGCTAGGGCCAGCTGGGTTGCTTTTTTCTCTGCCGCGGTATTTTCAGCTCTTCTTGCCAAGCGGGCTTTTTTAACATTGATGGCAGTCGTGACCTTGTTGGTATTCATCATGCTTCTGAGCCCTTCAAATGTTTTAATTCATAAAGATGCAGAGGGTAAGGAACAGTCTGTTTCCGAGAGATTTACGCTGTGGAATCGGGCAATTGAAATGATTAAAGCTCATCCGGTAACAGGTGTCGGTATTAATACCTACTCTAAAGAGACCGATCGCTATATGAAAGATGATAAAACTAATTTGGCGGGGTATTATTCTCACAACAGCTATCTTCAAATGGCTGCTGAGTCAGGGATTCTAACGGTGATGCTCTTCATCGCTTTTCTTATCAGCTCTGTTGTCTTAGGCCTCAGAGTAATCAAAAAAGGAATTCTAACTTTAGAAGAAAAGCAAATTCTGAAAGCAGTTACGGTAGGTACGGTTGGTTTTATGGTGTTTAATGTTTTTGAAACCGCATTTTTCAGCGTTCAGCCAACGCAGATATTTTATTTGTTTTTAGGTATACTATTTTCTTTAATAATAAGGAATAATGAGAAGATTCAGGAAGATAAACATAACCGAGAGCGAAAGGATATTTTAGATGGCTGATTGTGACAAGTTTCCCATTTCAATCTGTATGATTGTAAAAAACGAAGAGCGTAGGCTTGAGGAGGCTTTGAGAAGCGTTAGTTGGGCGCGTGAGATCGTAATTATTGATGACGAATCAACTGACCGTACCCGGGAAATTGCAAGCCGGTTTACCGATAGAATTTTTACGCGGAAAATGGATATAGAAGGACGTCAGCGCAATTTTTCATTTTCTAAAGCGACGCAAGAGTGGCTTTTTTCTCTCGATGCCGATGAGCGGGTGACACCTGAGCTGACCAAGAGCATCCAGGAAACCCTTTTTAAGTCAGGGACACACAATGGCTATAGTATGCCGATCAAGACATTTATTGGTAAACGGTGGGTTAAGGGTGCTGGGTATTATCCGGCTCGCAAGCTCCGTATTTTCCGAAAAGGACATTTTCAATACGAAGAGGCTCGTGTTCATCCGAGAGCGAAGCTTGAGGGGACAAGCGGAGAGCTTGATGGGGATATTCTTCATTACTCATGTAAAGATTTTGAACAATTTATCTCAAAATTTAACCGGGAGACAGGGCTTGAAGCCGAGAAATGGATACGAGACGGTAGGAAGGTGACACTGCTCAACATTCTCCGAAAAACAGTTGATCGCTTTATAAAATACTATTTTCTAAAGGGCGGAATGAGCGATGGTTTTCTTGGATTTTTCGTTTCAACATTTCATTCTTTGTACCAGCTCCATAGCTACGCAAAATATTGGGAGAAAACAAAAAAGGGATGAGTAAAAAAATTATTTTTCTTGATCGCGATGGTGTTATTAATTGGGATCCAATCGGAGACTACATTAAGCACCCTGATGATTTCCGGTTTTTAGAGGGTGCCGCGGAGGGTCTTAAGAAATTAAACGATCACAATTTTGAAATTGTTATCATTTCCAATCAAGCGGGTGTTGGAGACGGTGTTTTTTCAGAAAAAGATTTGGATCGGGTAAATAAAAAGTTTTTGGAAGATGCGAATAAAATAGGTGTTTCGATCAAACATATTTATTATTGTCTTCATGGTAAACAGGCCGGTTGCCTCTGTCGAAAGCCTGAAGTAGGACTTTTCAAGCAAGCTGAGACCGAGTTAGGTAGTTTTGATAAGAGTAAAGCTTTTTATGTGGGTGACAAGAGTTCTGATATCGAAGCAGGAAAAAAGTACGGCTTACGGGCTGTCTTTGTTTTGACGGGGCACGGCGAGAATGAATTTAAAAAATTAAAACCCGAATATTATCCGGATAAAACCTTGGCGGATTTAAATGAGGCGGCTGATTATATTATCAGTCAATCGCAATGAAAGTATTTATCGTTCATGCATCGGCCGGCCATGGACACAAAAGAATAGCCGAGTCTATCCATCAGGAATTTAAAAACCGGGAGAATCCCAACGTAGAAGTTCGTGTTATCGACGCCTTGGATTACTCATCAAAATTTTTTAAGTGGACATATCAATCAATTTATTACGTGCTCGTCAAATATTTTCCGATCCTTTGGGGTTGGGGCTACAAACTTTTTAATATCAAACCATTTTTAAGATTTATCAATCCTCTCAGATCTTTTTTAAATAAGCTCCAAATAAAAAAATTACTCAAACTAATCGACGAGGAGAAGCCCGATTTTATTATTAATACTCATTTTTTACTCCCTACTGTTCTGGGTCCGATGATTGAAAAGGGGAAGCTGAAAACCCGCATGATAACAGTTGTGACTGATTTTAAGGTGCATGGTTTTTGGATCTCCGAGGGGCAAGAGCTTTATATTGGTATGTGTGAAACAACCAAAGCGGGATTGCTCGAGTGGGGAATTCCTGAGGACAGAATTGTTTTATGGGGAATACCGGTTCACCCTCGATTTAGGCAGCATCTGGGAAGGACGCTTCTGATACAAGAATTGGGACTCGAAGAAGGTAAATTTAATATTTTACTGACAAGCGGAAGTTTTGGGATTGGTCCGGTTGCAGAGATGCTGAATGTTTTGAAAGCTAAGGCACCCAAGATTCAAGTGATTATTGTTACGGGTAAGAATGAAGTGGCTTATCAGGATCTGATCAAGCGAGAGTATGCGTTTCCCACAAAAATATACGGCTATGTTGAAAATATGGATCAGTTGATGGAAGTGAGCGATCTCGCCGTGATTAAACCAGGCGGTTCTACTACTTGCGAATTATTAGTAAAAGCCTGTCCCTTTTTGATGTTGAAACCAATTCCGGGGCAAGAGGAAGGGAATGGCGAAGTGGTTGTTTTAGAAGGGATTTCGCAATTCATTAACCATCCAAGGGAGATTTTAGAAAAATGGCCATCGGTTGAAGACCCTCTGTTTGCGAAGCGGCTTAGAGAGGCGATTGCCAGGTTTGCCAAGCCGGATTCGGCCCCTCATATTGTCGAGTATATTTATGCACAGCTCAGATAATGAGCTTAATCAGATCACCTCAGGCCTCAGGGCCCATTTGGAGACGTGGCAAGCATTTGGTATTCACACGTTAAAAACCGAAGAGACTAATTTTCCATCGCCTTCAGGCTCCCAGAATAGCGAATCAGCTCCAGATATTAACGAGTTGGAGAGCAGTGTTTCAAGATGTCAAAAATGTTCAGAGTTAGCTAAAACCCGAACACAAACAGTTTTTGGCACTGGTAGAACGGATGCTGATTTGGTTTTTGTGGGGGAGGCGCCCGGTTTTGATGAAGATAAACAAGGTAAGCCCTTTGTGGGCCGTGCAGGTCAGCTTTTAACCCGCATGATTCTTGCTATGGGATTTAAGCGCGAAGACGTTTATATTTGTAATGTTTTAAAATGCAGACCATCTCAAAATCGGAATCCTTTACCTGAGGAAGTAAAAAATTGTCATTCCTACTTAATAAGTCAACTGGACATTATTAAGCCCCGAGTCATCGTAGCCCTCGGAAAATTTGCCGCTCAAACTCTTTTAGCGAGTGATACACCTATCTCAAGGCTGCGGGGGAATTTTTATGAATATCGGAACATCCCTCTGATGCCGACATTCCACCCGGCATATCTTTTACGAAATGAGCGGGATAAAAAATTAGCCTGGGAAGATTTGAAACAAGTGATGTCGCTTTTGAAAAATTTTAAAACCTAACCTCTGAGACCTTATACCTGGATAATGAATCATTATTATCAAGTCGCGATTTCACGTCCTATTAGACGGCAATTTACCTATAGCTGGGAAGGTCCGCCGATAGAGATTGGCAGTCTGGTTAAAGTGCCTTTTGGTAGAGCTTCCTTACGGGGTGTAGTGACGGGATGTACATCAGAGATCGCACCCGAACTCGCCGGTAAGATTAAATCGATTATTTCAATTGAAGAAGATTCGCCGGTTATTAGTCGGAAGATTTTGGAGCTGACGAATTGGATGAGTCAATATTACTTATGTTCGTGGGGGGAGGCGATTTTTAATGCTTTACCTACGTTTCCAAAAAGAAAATTAGATTTAAATCCATCGAGACAAAAAATTGTTCAATCCCAATTTTTAAAAACATTAACAAGTGATCAGCAAACAGCTCTAAATTTTTTTAATGAAAAAAAACAGACAAAAAAACCATTTTTAATTCACGGGGTGGCGGGCTCCGGTAAGACTGAGGTTTATTTAAGAATCGCGGATGAGGTGTTAAAAGCCGGTAAGACCGTTATTTATTTAGTCCCCGAAATTTCTTTGATTAGCCAGATTAAGTTATTCATTGAAGAAGCGTTTCCGGGCGAAGCCGTATTTTTTCACTCAAAACAAACTCCAAAGGAACGTCTCGAGGTATGGGCGTCTCTTAAAAAAGGCGAGAAAAAGATTGTGGTAGGGCCTCGATCTGCTCTGTTTGCACCTCTGGATAATGTAGGTCTTATTATAATGGATGAGGAGCACGATGATAGCTATAAGCAGGATGAAACGCCCCGCTATCACACCTTTAAAACCGCTCACCAGAGAGCGCGGCTCGAAGGCGCTTATTTGATGCTTGGTTCAGCGACACCCTCGTTAGAAGCGTTAGAGGCCGTCAAAGAAGATAAAATTTTTCTTATTAAAATGAATGAAAGAATCGGCTCTCATGGCCGCAGTCACATCCAGCTTGTTGATATGAAGCGTCGCAGGAAGAAAGATTTTCCTTATTTGTCAGAAGTGATGCAGGAAAAAATTGATGAGAGATTGAAACGTAAAGAAGGGATTCTTATTTTTTTAAATCGAAGAGGGCATTCAACGCAAGTTAAGTGCGAAGAATGCGGATTTTTTTATCTATGTCCGCATTGTGACGTGGCGCTTACTTACCATCAGGAAGCCGGGAAGTTAGTATGCCATTATTGCCGATACGCTCTTAAACCCGCTTTTAAATGTCCGGAGTGCAGCAAACAAATAGTTTATGCTGGTTTTGGTACAGAAAAAATCGAAAGCGAGCTTGCGAGGCTTTTTCCTGACGCTCGAATTGAGAGAATTGACCGGGAAACAGTTCAAAAAAGAGGGAATTTAGAAGCAGTTTTAAAACGTTTTCGGGAAGGTGCTGTTGATATTTTGGTAGGCACTCAAATGCTCTCTAAGGGCCTTGATTTTAAGCATTTAACACTTGTCGGTATTTTGCTGGCGGAAGCAAATTTACAGCTGCCTGATTTTAGGGCAAGCGAAAGAACTTATCAGCTTCTCGAACAAGTTGCCGGCCGTAGTGGCCGGGGTGAATTGAAGGGCGAAGTTATTATTCAGACTTTTTTGCCTGATCATTACAGTATCCGTTCTGTGTTTCTCGAAAATGAAGCTATGTATACTGAACAGGAGTTGGGGCATCGCCGTCAATTTGGGTATCCGCCCTTTAAACAAATGATTAATTTGACACTGCGGGGGCGAACCGAAGAATCTGTGATAGAGGCATCTGAAAATCTAAAAAAGGACTTGGACGGGCTCGTCGAAGGTGCTGATTATGGAATCGAAATCTTAGGACCGGCACCTTTACCTTTTTATCGCTTACGGGGTTATTTTAGGTGGCATATTATGGTTAAGGGCGAAGAGCTGAATCTGTTCAAAGAAAAATTTTCCGCATATCTTACTGATTCAAAGTCTACCTCAGGGGTTTATACCGAGATCGATGTAGATCCAATACACATTCTGTAGCTATTGCGCTACAATAACCTATGACAAAATTAAAAATCAGAACCTATCCGGATCCGGTCTTAAAAATGGTTGCGACTCCCTACAAGGAAATTACCGATGAAGATCGTCAGTTGGCCAAGGATATGATTGAAGCAATGTATCAAGCTAAGGGTGTTGGTTTGGCAGCCCCTCAGGTTGGTATTTCAAAAAGACTTATCGTCTGTTCTCCTGAATCCAAAAAAGGGAAAGAATTTATATTTTTTAACCCTATTATTGCGAAAAAGTGCGGCGAGGTGATGGGGGAAGAAGGTTGTTTGAGTTTTCCGGGAGTTACAGGTGAGGTTTTAAGGGCTGAAGAGATTGATTTTGAGGCTCTTGATATTGAGGGAAAGTCCGTCAAGCAAACCATCCACGGCTTTTTTGCTCGCGTTATTCAGCATGAAGTTGATCACTTGGATGGAATTGTGTTTCCCGATCGCGTTCATTTTGAAAAACGCAAACTTATCTTTGAAGAGTACGAAGGGAACAAAATTATATAATTTTATGAAAATTGTTTTTTTTGGATCATCTGAATTTTCCTTGCCGTTTTTGAAGTTTTTCGAAAATTGTAATAAGCATGAAATTGTAGGTGTCGTGACAACACCTGCCAAACCGAAGGGGCGTGGCCGGGTAATCCAACCAACTTGTATTGAGAAATATTCAGATGACAAGGGGTATCATAAATTTACCCCCACAAAATTAAATGATGAAAATTTTTATAACACCTTAAAAGCGCTGGCACCCGACATGCTATTAATTGCGAGCTACGGAAAATATATTCCCAAGAAAATTTTGAATTTAACTCCGCTTCCCATGAATATTCACCCGTCACTTTTACCTAAGTATCGCGGCCCCAATCCAGTGTTGGAACCTATTCTTGCTGGCGAAAAAGAAACCGGTGTTACGATTATGAAAACAACGGAGAAGATGGACGCGGGGGATATTGCCTCCCAGGATAAAGTAGCTATTTCTGAGTATATGACAGGCAGCGAGCTTGAAGCGGTTTTAATCAAAAAAGGCACCCGGCTTTTAGAGGAGTTTTTGACGCTTGCTGTGAATTCTAGCGTAAAATTTGTTCCTCAAAATGAATCCGAAGCCACTCAGACCAAAAAAACAAAAAAAGAAGATACGCGATTTAATTGGGGTGATGAAATTGTGGGGCTTGATAGAAAAATCCGTGCCTACTTATCGCACCCTCGTGCTTTTTTTAATTTTCGAAATAAAAAAGTATTTGTCGAAAAGGGAAGAATTCTTTCCCTGGAAGATCATGTGGCCGGGAAAGCGGACCCGATAATTCAGGAGACCAACCGCAATGGAGGTTCGCTTGTTCTTGAGCTGCCTTACGGAAAATATCTCTTGGAAATGGTGGCTCCCGAGGGTAAACGCCCCATGAAAGCCTACGATTTTATCCAGGGTTACCGTCTTAAAGTAGGCGATTCTTTCGCTTAAATAAAATAGGTAGTTTTCCGTTATTTGCGGTCTTGACAGTCAATAGACTAATCCTATAATTAGCACCTTTTCCACATATATATAATATTCTTAAGGAGGATATCATGGGAGTTAGAGTAGGTATTAATGGTTTCGGGCGTATCGGACGCCTAGCTTTTAGAGCAATTGTAGAACAAGGACTTTTAGGTAAAGGAATTGACGTTGTAGCAGTCAATGACCTTGTTCCTGCCGATAATTTGGCTTACTTATTAAAATACGACTCAATCCAAGGGCGTTTTAAAGGGGAAGTCAAAAGCGAAAAATCAAGCGATAAAGTTGCTGAAGATGATACGTTGATCGTTAATGGCCAGAAGATTAAATGTCTTGCTGTTAAAGAGGGTCCGGCTGCTTTGCCTTGGAAAGAACTTAAAGTTGATTTAGTTATTGAGTCCACAGGGCTTTTTACCGCAAAGGAAAAAGCTGAAGGACATATCACCGCGGGGGCCAAGAAGGTTATTATCAGCGCTCCTGGTAAGGGTGAAGATATTACGGTTGTTTTAGGCGTTAATCATGAGAAATATGATCCTGCCAAACACAACATTATTTCAAATGCGAGCTGCACAACGAACTGTCTAGCTCCCGTTGTTCACGTTCTTCTTAAAGAAGGCTTCGGAATCGAAGAAGGGTTAATGACAACGGTTCACAGCTACACAGCAACTCAGAAGACAGATGATGGGCCCTCTAAGAAAGATTGGAAGGGTGGACGTACGGCTGCTACCAATATTATCCCTTCAACAACAGGTGCCGCAAAGGCCGTCGGTCTTGCGATTCCTGAAGTTAAAGGTAAGCTAACCGGGATGGCTCTTCGCGTTCCGACGCCGACTGTTTCAGTTGTTGATTTAACCGTTAAAACCGTCAAATCAACTAGCTATAAAGAAATTTGCGCTGCAATGAAAAAGGCCAGCGAAACTTATCTCAAGGGCATTCTTTCATATACCGGAGACGAAGTTGTTTCTTCTGATTTTATTCACGATGAAAGCTCCAGCATTTTTGATGCTGGCTCTGGCATCGAGCTTAATGATAAATTTTTTAAGCTTGTCAGCTGGTATGACAACGAATGGGGCTATTCGCACCGTCTCGTTGATCTTATCAATTACGTTGTTAAAAAGGGCATATAACTTAGAAAGCCGAGGAGTTATTCGTAATGCCCCGAAAAACAATTAAAGACATCGATATTCAAAATAAACGGGTTATTATCCGTGCTGATTTCAACGTCCCCTTGGACGGGGAAGTCATCACGGATGATGCGAGAATCGTTAAATCTCTTCCCACGATCGAATATGCCTTAGGTCAAAATGCCAAAATTATTTTAATGTCGCATTTAGGACGGCCAAAAGGCGAGCGGAAACTTGAATTCAGTTTAAAGCCGGTTGCGAAGCGTTTAAGCGAATTGCTTAAAAAGCCGGTAGAACTGATGTCCGATTGCGTTGGTCCGGAAGCTGAAGAAAAAGCTGCCTCCTTAAAGTCAGGTGAGATTATTCTTTTAGAAAATTTAAGATTTCACAAGGAGGAGACTAAAAACGATCCTGAATTTGCTAAAAAGTTAGCAGCCTTAGCAGATATTTATGTAAGTGATGCCTTTGGGGCATGTCACAGGGCCCACGCTTCCACCGCAGGAATTGCGGAGTTTTTACCTTCAGTCGCAGGATTTCTGATGGCAAAAGAAATGCAGTATTTTGATAAGGTTACCAAAAACCCCGATCGTCCTTTTGTAGCGATTATGGGAGGAGCCAAAATTCACGATAAGATAAAAGTGATCGAAAGCCTTCTTCAAAAAGTTGACGCTTTGCTCGTGGGCGGCGGTATGGCCTATACTTTTATCAAGGCACAAGGCGGTGCGGTTGGCGCTTCAAAAATAGATGAAGAAGGTTTGAAGCTTATACCTCAAATATTAGAGGAGGCTAAAAAACGTAATGTAAAACTTTTGATTTCCAAGGATTGGGTGGTTGCTGAAGAATTTAAGGCAGATTCACCAACGAAACTTGCTGAGGACAATGTGCCTGATGGCTGGATGGGGCTTGATGTTGGCCCTAAGACAATCCGGCGTTTCAAGGAGGTGCTTGAAGGTGCCAAGCTTGTTATCTGGAACGGTCCGGTAGGTGTTTTTGAATGGGATGCTTTTTCAAAAGGTACGCGTGAAATAGCAGAATTTTTAGCTAATTCGGAGGCGACAGTTATTATTGGCGGCGGTGATTCAGCGGCTGCTATTAAAAAATATGGATTAGAAAACCAAGTAGCTCATGTGTCCACTGGCGGAGGCGCTTCTTTAGAATATTTAGAAGGCAAGGTACTTCCGGGTATCGCATGTTTGGAGGAAGTAAAAGTATGAGAAAACCATTAATTGCTGGTAATTGGAAAATGTATAAGACAGCTGCTGAGGCTGTTAATTTAATTAGAACTATTAAGGCCGGAGTGCACGCTTTAAGCGGGGAAACTGATATTGCGATTTGCCCTCCTTTCACATCTCTTGCTACCGCGTGTGAAGAAGTTAAGGGGTCTGCTATCGGAGTAGGCGCTCAAAATATGCATTTTGAATCCGAAGGCGCTTACACAGGAGAGATTTCAGCTCTCATGCTGAAAGAGCAGGGGTGCCGTTATGTGATTTTAGGGCACTCCGAAAGACGCGGATATTTTAAGGAAACGGATGAATTGATTAATAAGAAATTGAAAACAGCTCTGAAATACAATTTAATCCCTATTGCTTGTGTCGGTGAATGGCTTGAAGACCGGGAAGCGGGGCGTCACTTTGAAGTTGTCAAAGGTCAGTTTCAAGGCACGTTTGACGGCATCGAGGCTGAAGATATGGAAAAAACAATTGTTGCGTATGAGCCCGTGTGGGCTATTGGAACCGGTAAAACCGCAAGCCCGGAGCAAGCTCAGGAAATGCATCAGTTTATTCGTAAACTTATTCAGGAAAAGTTTGGCGAAGTAACCGCCAAGAGAGTTAGAATTCTTTACGGCGGAAGCGTAAAGCCGGATAATATTATCGATTTAATAACTCAGCCCGATGTTGACGGCGGTTTAGTGGGCGGAGCGTCCCTGAAGGCCGAATCATTTGTTGATCTTATTAAAGGCACTTTGAAAGCGGGTGTTTCATAATGGGTATTTTATTAGTTATTCTTCATGTAATCGTTTGTCTTCTTTTGATTGCAGTTATTTTACTTCAAGTCGGTAAAGGTCACGGTCTTTCAGGCGGCGGATTTGGTGATAGTATGGGCGGAGCCCAATCAATTTTTGGAACAAAAGCAGGTAGTTTTTTTTCAAAGGCCACGACGGTTGTCGCTATTGTCTTTATTTTAACGACCATTTCACTTGATATTGTTCAGGTGCACAAAAGCAAATCCTTATTTCAAATTGACAAAAGTCAGGATATGGGAACTTTGGACGCGGATAAGATGAAAGCGGCGCTTGAAAAGATTAAAGAAGAGGCTAAAACTAGAGAGGCTAAGGCCCGCGAAGTTTCTCGGGAACTAAAGAAGAAACAAACGATAGAAGAAGCGGCTCGCGCCAAAACAGACGCTCAAAAAGCCGCAGTAAGCAAATAAATTTCACCTCGGAAGTTTCTTGATCTTTTAAAAGAAATTTCCGGCGGCATATAATCTTAAAACCCAACACACGGTAGTTTTGCTATAATAGACATCTAATCAACCGCTTAAGTTACGCGTGAGGATCGATAAATGTCGGAGCTGAGAAAAGATTTGATAACGGGCAGGTGGATCGTTATTGATTCTTTAAAAGGGAAGAACGCAACGCATTTCAAGTGCGAGGCGCCTTATGCTAAGACCCCGCCCGAATGTCCTTTCTGCGAAGGGAACGAATCATTAAGTCCTCATGAAATTATGGCGATTCGTGGAGAAGGGTCCCGGGCAAACGAACCGGGTTGGCAAGTCAGAGTAATCCCCAACCGTTATCCCGCTCTTAAGATCGAACAGCATCTTGTTAAAAAGGGAAGTAGTATTTACGATTACGTTTCGGGTTTTGGCGCTCACGAGATCATTATTGATTCACCGGATCATCAGAAAACAATTAAAGATTTAAGCGATGATCAAATTCATCAGGCTATTGCTGTCTTGCAGGCAAGGGTCGAAGATTTGTATCGGGATCAGCGAATTCGTTCAATCGTTATCTTAAAAAATGAGGGGCCTGATGCAGGCGCTGTTTTTACTCATCCGCATTATCAATTGCTTGCGACTCCTGTTATTACCCAGAACCTCAAAGAACATCTAAGGGGTGCGGAGGGCTATTTTAAAAATAAAGAACGTTGCATTTATTGCGACATCATAGAAGAAGAGCTCTCAGGTATGAAGCGGGTTTTTTACGAGGACGATCATTTTGTGGCTCTTTGTCCCTACGCCTCCCGCTTTCCGTTTGAGATTTGGATTCTTCCCAAGCGCCACGAATCCAACTTTTTTAATTCGAGGCAGGAAGGTTATGCTTTTGCTCAAGTCTTGAGGCAGGTTCACACAAAACTATCCGCTGCTCTGGAGAACCCACAGTTCAACTTAATGATTATGACTGCCCCTAACCCAGTCAGACGTAAGGGAAGTTGGCAGACCTTGTCAGAGGATTTTCACTGGCATGCCGAAATTATTCCGGTTTTAGCCAAGACGCAAAGTTACGACCGATGTACCGGATTTCATATTAATCCAACCTCACCTGAAGAAGCCGCACGCTTCCTTAGGGAAACCCCAGTCTTAGTTTCTTAATTTTATGAGACCATTACGCATTAGTTTTCTGTGGCATATGCATCAACCGATGTATCAGGATGCAGTCGGGGGAAAATTTTTACTGCCATGGGTAAGGCTGCATGCGATTAAGGGCTATTATGATATGCCGAGCATCTTAAGTAAGCACCCTAAGGCAAGAGCCTGTTTTAATATCACACCATCCCTCCTGATTCAAATGGAAGAATACTTCAAGGAAGATATTCGCGAAAAAGATGAATATTTAAGGTTAAGTTTAAAGCCGGCCGACAAATTGGAACCGTACGAGAAAGAGTTTATTCTCGTTAATTTTTTTATGAACAACTGGGACCGGGTAATCAAGCCGCACCCGCGTTATTCAGAGCTTTTGAGGTTGCGCGGCGAGATTTACAAGGTGACCGAGATTAGTCAGATTGCCGAACGTTTTTCGGCGCAAGATATGATTGATCTTCAGGTGCTTTTCAATCTTTGCTGGTTTGGATTTACTCTAAGAAAGAAAGATCCGAAGCTGCGGGCTCTGGTTAAAAAAGGACGCCATTATAGCGAGGATGACAAGGTTGAGGTGATTTCAGTTCAGCTTTCGGCAATGCGTGAAATGTTAGATCTTTATAAGCGGTTGAGCGATAAAAAACAAATTGAGTTGACGACAACGCCTTGTTATCACCCGATCTTACCGCTTTTGTACAATGGCGGGGATGGAGAAGGGTTTGATTGGAGGGAGGATGCCCAGACCCATTTAGTTAAGGGGTTGGAATTGTTTGAAAAAACTTTTAGTATCCGTCCCCAAGGACTTTGGCCTTCGGAGGGAAGTGTTTCAGGGCCGGTTGCTGAGCTGGCAAGTTCCGTAGGTTTTCGCTGGATGGCAACTGATGAGGAAATTCTTTTTCATTCACTTTCTACTCATTCCGCGAGAGAAAAAACTTTGTATGCACCCTACGAATTTGAACGCAATGAAAAAAAAATCACAATATTTTTTAGAGATAAGAAACTGTCTGACCTTATCGGATTCAGTTATTCAGGCTCGGACCCGGACCTTGCTGTAACCGACTTTATCAATCGTCTCAGAAGAATTTATGAAGAAACTAAAGATCAAGAAGATTCACCGATTGTGTCCGTTGTCTTAGACGGTGAAAATGCTTGGGAATATTATCGAAATGATGGCGAATCTTTTTTGAATAAACTTTACGACAGGCTTTCCTCGGAGGCTTGGCTTGAGATGGTGTGCTTCGGAGATTTTAATGAACAGGGAGCTCATAAGCGCCGTCTCGAAAATCTTTTTACCGGTTCCTGGATCAATCATAACTTTCAGATTTGGAATGGCCACTTTGAAGATAAGAAAGCGTGGGATTATCTTCAGAGAACGCGTGAATTTTTAATTCATGAAAATCTTAGCCCCGAACAAAAGGCCTTGGCATGGGAAGAGCTTTATATTGCGGAGGGAAGTGACTGGTTTTGGTGGTACGGAGACGAATTTTCCTCCCATACTCAGAATATGTTCGATTTTCTTTTCAGAAACCATCTGATGAATATTTATCGAATTGCTGAAAAAAGAATTCCAAGTTATCTGCAGAAACCCATTAAGCAAATTAATGTTCGAAATGATTATATCGAAGAGCCGACGGCCTTAATTACCCCGAAAATCGACGGACGTGTTACCGGATTTTACGAATGGGCCGGTTCCGGGCGATTTCGTTCGGTAGAGCCGGCGGGAGCTATGAAAAAAGGAGAAAAGTGGATTCAAGATATTTATTACGGGGCTGACCAGGAAAATCTTTATTTACGGATCGATTTTGGTTCAGAAGTTCTTAAGGGGGACTTGGATGGTGTGCGTTGTCATGTTGATATTTCAACAATTGATGATTATATCCTTGAAGTTGAGCTTGAATCGGGCGATATATCCTTCGCAAAACTTTTAATAAATGAAAAAGAGGAGTTGGATTTTTACGCGACCTGGGTGTCATTTGATTCTATTCTTGAGATTATGATCCCTTTCAACAGTATTAATGCGCCGGTTCGGAACAGCATTGAATTAAAAGTCGGTGTTTTTAAAAATGATATCAAGCTGGAAGAGGTGCCGCAGTTTGGTTTATTGACAGTCGCACGACCCGACCCGCAACTCGAAAAGTCATTTTGGTCCCTATGAGCAGGCATCCCCTTTATTTTATCTTTACGCTCCATAACCATCAGCCAGTGGGTAATTTTGACCACGTATTCCAGGAGGCTTACGAAAAGTCTTACCTGCCATTCTTGGACTTGTTTGAAAAAACAACAAAACTTAAAATGTGCCTGCATACCTCAGGCCCTCTTATGGATTGGCTTGAGAAGAATCAGCCGAAATATCTCAAAAGAATTCAAACTTTAGCAGTTAAGGGGAGGCTTGAGATTTTGAGCGGCGGATATTATGAGCCGATACTTTCATCGATTCGCTCTCAAGATGCGCTTGGGCAAATGAGCAAGATGAATAATTTTATCAAATCTTTTTTTAAGCAAACTCCCAAGGGGTTTTGGCTTACCGAAAGAGTATGGGAACCTTCGTTTCCAACTATTGCGGCGGATGCGGGCCTCACTTATACCACCTTGGATGATACGCACTTTTTTTACGCGGGAGCCGCCGAAGGGGAGATGGACGGTTATTTTACGACCGAAAACCAGGGAAATGTTCTGAACGTTTTTCCAATTAGCAAGGAATTACGCTACGCGGTTCCTTTTAAGACAGTTCATGAAGTGTATGAATATTTTAAACTAATGCACAAGGAAGGAAGAGTTTTGCTTAATCTGGCGGACGATGGCGAGAAGTTCGGCTTATGGCCCGGAACATACAATTCAGTATATGAAGAGAAATGGCTGAAATACTTTTTTAAAATGCTTGAGGATTCAAGTGATTGGCTCAAAACCGTTACTTATTCCGAAGCGCTTCAGATTTTACCGCCTAAAAGACGGATCTATCTGCCCACTGCCTCGTATGAGGAGATGACGGAGTGGTCGATGGGGAGCGAGCAGCAGCTTCAATATCAAAATTTCAAAGACCGCCTTAAAAAATCAAAAACCTATGACGATTCAAAACTTTTTATCCGGAGCGGATTTTTCCGAAATTTTTTTGCTAAATATTCCGAAAGTGCGGCGATGCAGGATAAGCAGTTTTATGTCAGTCAAAAGGTTTCTCGCCATACGGATACCTCAGGCAAGAAGGCTCGGGATGAGCTTTATCAGGGAGAGTGCAACTGTCCGTACTGGCATGGAATTTTTGGGGGGATCTATTTAAATCATTTAAGACGCGCTACTTATCAGCATTTGATTCGAGCCGAAAAATTAGCAGATAATCGCTCGGAAGAAAGTTACCAGCCGCGTCAAATTCAGATCGATTTTAATTTAGATGGAAAAGATGAGTATTTGTGGGAAACAAGAGATATTAATCTTGTAGTTGTTCCGCACAAGGGAGCTAAGATCGTTGAGTGGGACGATCTTCCGAGCGAAATGAATCTGCTTAACGTCATAACTCGAAGATTTGAACCTTATCACGATGAGATTAGAAAGAAAGGAGTCAGCGAAGCAATTGAGGAAGTTTCCAATATTCATCACGTTAAGCGTCAAATCACTCAAGAGATAGTTGATAATCTGGTGTTTGATAGTTATGACAGGGCTTCGTGGGTGGATCACATTTTCAAGTCGGGAAACCTTAAAAAATTTAAGAACAGTAAATTAGATCATGATCAGGTTTTGGTCTCGGCCGATTTTAGGCCGGTATCAACGAGTGATGCGCGGGGCTTTCAAACGGAGTTTGTTTATGGCGGCAGCCGTTATCAACTCACGAAATATGTTCGCCCTGATTGCCGGAAGCTCCATTTTAGAACGCAGGTTAAGCGTTTGGAGGGCAAGGGCTCAATGCTTTGTGTTGGTTCCGAATGGAATTTTAATTTTTGCACCAAAGAGTCCGAGCTTGATATGACGACCGAATGGCGCGTTTGGGATGAATGGTCAAATTTGGGCGCTGTTATTAGGTCAAAAAAACCATTCGCAATTTGGCAATATCCGCTGATGACTATATCTCAATCCGAGGCACACTATGACTTAAAAACTCAAGGAGCATGCCTCCTACCTCATTGGAATATTGATTTGTCTTCTGAGTCCGAAGTAGAATGGCAGTGGGAGATCGAAATAAAAGAATCATGAATATGATGAAAAATGCTAACGGAAATGGTAACGGGCATAACAATGTGCTTACCTTTGTCTTGGCCGGAGGAAAAGGAGAGCGTCTTTATCCTCTGACCCGGGACCGCACAAAACCCGCAGTCCCTTTTGGCGGTATTTATCGTATTGTCGATTTTACGTTATCAAATTGTCTGAATTCCGGCTTCCGGAAGATGTTTATACTGACTCAGTACAAATCCAATTCACTGAATCGGCATATTCAGATGGGTTGGAGCATGTTCAATTATGAGTTGGACGAATTTATACAATTGATTCCGGCTCAGCACCGCGTGGATCAAAGCTGGTATATGGGAACAGCTGATGCGATTTATCAGAATCTTTATTCAATTGGCCGCTTGAAACCTGAGTATGTGATGATTTTAGCGGGGGACCATATCTATAAGATGAATTATCAAAAAATGCTTAAATACCATATTGAAAATAAGTCAGATTTAACGATAGGTTCAATTGAGATGGCTTCAAAGGATGCTAAGGGTCAATTGGGCGTACTTGAAGTTGATAACGATTTCAGACTCAAAAGTTTTCAGGAGAAACCCGAAAAACCTGCTGAATTACCCGGTAGATCAGGTCATTGCTTGGGATCGATGGGAATTTACATTTTTACAAGACAGAAGCTAGAGGAAGTCCTTTTTGAAAGTAAAAAACTCGGAATGCACTATGATTTTGGAAAAGATATTATTCCTTTTATGCTTCAAAACGGCGACAAAATAACCAGTTATATTTTTGAAGATGAGAATAACCCTGACCAGCCGTATTGGCGCGATGTGGGTTCGATAGACGGGTATTGGAATGCTAATATGGATTTGATATCAGTTACTCCTAAACTTAATTTGTATGACCAGAAATGGCCTATTCGAACTTATCATGAACAGGTGCCGCCGGCTAAATTTGTTTTTGCTGAATCTGAAGAAGGGGGACGTTTAGGGATTGGTATCGATTCGATAGTGTCTCAGGGATCCATTGTTTCGGGTGGAAAGGTCGAAAGAAGCGTTCTCTCCTCGGATGTTAGGGTAAATAGCTACGCAAGCGTCTATGAATCGATTTTAATGGAGAGTTGCGAGATCGGCCGCCATTGCCGGATTCGAAAAGCTATTATTGATAAGAACGTTAAAATTCCAGCCAACACTGTGATTGGTTATGATTTGGAAGAGGATAAAAAGAGGTTTTTCGTGTCCGATAGTGGTATTGTCGTAATTCCAAAAGAAGCACGTTTGTAGCATCTTAAGTTTTAATTTGTTTATGTTGCAGGCATATCTTCTCTGCTCAGACAGTCCTCGCCACGACAAGCTCTTATTAATTCAAACACAAAAGAAACTTGTCGGCTGCGGAACTCGCAACCGAAGATACGCCTACAACATTTGATCGCTATTTGATAAGTTGGGCGCAGAACTCGCGTACGCAAAGCGTACAATAAATAAGTTTCCTTGCGAGACGCCCGCCCTTGTGGCGGGACAACTCGTCTAAAAGATACACCTTTCGGCACATGACGAAGCTCAATGATTTGTTTCAGACCTGATTTTCTTCTTTTTTCTTGCTCTCGTTTATCGTATAAATAACCACCATGGCTACGAAATTAAAGATGAGACCTAAAGTTGAAAACCCGAACGATTCCGTCCAATTTCTCAAGGGAATTGGTCCGCAAAAGGCGAGAGCACTTTGTAAACTAGGTTACGAGACAATCGATGATCTTTTTTATCTTTTTCCCCGACGCTATGAGGACCGGACTAAATT
>CAZLUT010000037.1:0-20334 GCA_964562805.1 uncultured bacterium
ACGTCTGCCTGTTTCATCCGGTTCATTGTAGTGAAAACCAACATGGCTAAATTCAACCGATTTAACATCGTTTTCTAAAGGAACTACTCCGGATTTATCCGCAATTGAAGGAGGCGTATCAATAATCCAAAAAATGCGGTTACCTGAAGCAATAGACCGCTGAACCGCTGAATTAACTTTGCTTATTTTTTTAACCGGTTCATAGAAGACATAAAGTGCTGTGAGAAAACCTGCCAGACGAGAAGCATCCAAGTGCTGAATTCCGTACCAAAGCCCAATGGCTGCTGCAACACCTCCGAGCATTTCAATAATGGGGCCTTGCAGGATAGTGGCGACTGTCTGCTTTTTTAAATACTTAAAAACGTTTTCATTAAAATTTTTAAATTTTTTGGTTTCTGTTTTTTCCTGGTTAAAGGCCTTTACCACTCGAACGCCCGTGATCGCTTCATGAAAGACTGATGTGATATCGGCAGCACTCTCTTGCGAGCGGCGGGTAAATTTACGGACCTTCCTTCCCAGCATAGCAACAGGAACAGCAATTACCGGCAAAGCTATAACAGCAAAAAGGGCCCATTTTCCTCCCCAAAATAAGATCATGGGAATATTAAAGAGAATCACTGCCGGGGACTTTATCATATCTACCAAAACATCAGTCACTGCCCCCTGTATATGATTCACATCGCTAATAGTCCGGCTCATCAAATCCCCTGTCCTGCCTTTAGAGAAAAAGTCGAGCGACAGATTATGTAAATGAGAATAAATTTCATTTCGGATGTTTCGAACAGCCTTCAGACCAACAACCGCGATTAAATAATTAGAAAGGAATTCAAATGTCCCCTTAAAAACAAACACACCCGCCACGAAAAACGGGACAAATGCGAGCGAAAAGCTCAAGTCACTTAAAAATGGCACGTGAGGCAAATTACTAAAATCGACGCCTGACTTATTAACAAAGCCATTCACAACCACGTAAGCAACACCCGAAAGAAGTGCTTGAAAGACTGCGAACATGAGCATGGAAGCAAATCCAATGCCAAGCTCTAATTTATAGGGTTTCACGTACCCTAAAAGTCTCTTATAGGTTGACCATCCGGTCTTCTGATCTTTCATAGGCCCGTAATGTAGCACAGCCATTGACCGTTCGGCAACTCATTGCTATACTCAAAATCCATTTTAGGAACTTTTATTTAGAGAAGATTATGGTACAAAATAAGCTAAAAGTTGGTGTTATTGGGGTTGGACATTTAGGTAAAATTCATACGCGAGTTTATGCTAATTTACCTGATGTCGAATTGGTTGGAATTTCTGATGCTGACCCCAAAAAAGAAAAGATAGCCAAAAAGTTTAAAACCCAGTTTTTTCGGAATTATCAGGATTTAATTGGGCAAGTTGATGCCGTTTCAGTTGCGGTACCGACTTCTCTCCATTATGTAATCGCTAAAGACACCTTGAATGCCGGCATTCATACCTTAATTGAAAAACCCATTACTAACAGTTTAGAGCAGGCTGACGAGCTCCTTGCGATTGCCAAGAAAAAGAATCTTTCCTGCCAGGTAGGTCATATTGAGCGATACAACGCGGGCTTTCGAGCTGTTAAAGAGATAGCAGAAAAACTTCGATTCATTGAAGTTCACCGCCTTGGCCCTTTTACGGGCCGCATTAATGACTGTGGCGTTGTTTTGGATCTCATGATCCATGATCTTGATATTATTCTGGGACTTCTCGGTTCAAAAATTACCTATTTAGATGTAGTGGGGATCAATGTCCTAACACCTTTTGAAGATATTGCCAATGTCCGCCTCCGCTTTGAGAATGGCTGTGTTTGCAATATCACGGCAAGTCGTTTAACACCAAAATCTCAAAGAAAAATTCGAATCTTTCAGGAAAGCGCTTATATTTCTCTCGATTATGAAAAGCAAAGCGCTCAAATTTTTACCCGTGAAAGCGGTAAGATTAAGCATAAATCAGTTAATATTAAAAAAGAGGAGCCTCTTACAAAAGAACTGCAAGCTTTTGTTGATTCAATTACTTCTGGTTCGGGTCTGGGCAATCCGGATATTGAAGCCCGAAACGCGCTCGAACTCGCTCTAAAAATCACCGAAGAGATAAAGCGAACCAGCCCAAAATTACCGCTATAAAAACAGCCGATATACGGTATTCAGTATAAATGAAAAAAAAGAAGAAAAAGCAAATCGCCCGCACGCCTAATCTGGTATTTGTTTCAGCCTGCGAACCTTCAGGCGACGCGCGGGCTGCTAGTCTCATTAAAGAAGCATTAAAAATTAATCCGGATTTAAAATTTTTTGGCCTTGGCGGACCCTTAATGAAAGGCGTTGGTGTTGAACTTCTCTACGACATGACAACCATGGCGCACCTCGGCTTGGGTGATGTGCTTCGAAATTATTTTAAATATCGTAAAATTTTTTACCGCGCGCTTAGAGAGGTGAGAAAAAGAAGATTTCCCTCTTGTTTACTTTTAGTTGATTCGCCTGGGTTTAACTTGCGATTTGCCAAAAAAATAAAAAAGCAATTCCCTGTTCTTTATTACGTTTCACCTCAAATTTGGGCTTGGGGGAAACGCCGGGTTAAAACAATTGTGCGGGTTGTAAACAAAATGTTGCTTCTTTTTGATTTTGAAAAAAAAGTTTATGAAGATACAGCGCTTGAAACGGAAGTTGTAGGAAATCCTCTTTTGGATCAAGTTGCTCCCTCTAAGGCTCAAGCTGAATTAAAAAAAGAATGGGGTCTTACGTCCACTAAGCAAGTTATCGCACTCTTACCCGGTTCCCGTGAAAAAGAAATCAAAAGAATCTTTCCTGTAATGCTCGAAGCGTGCGCTGCGATGAGGACTCAAAATAAAAATATTGAATTTGTGCTTTCAAGATCACCCAATTTACCGAATAAAATCTTTGAGAATGCTCTAAAAAAGATTCCTCTACCACTCAAAAAGATAACGGGACGTTCTTATGATGTTGTTGAAGTGAGTGATATGGCGCTTGTCACTTCAGGGACCGCGACTTTGGAGACGGCGCTCTTACTCAAACCTTTTCTTATCCTTTACAGAGCGGGTTTTTTCACTTACCAAATCGCCAAACGTGTGATCAAAATCCCCTACATTGGTCTCGTTAACGTAATTGCGGGCCGTGTAGTTATTCCTGAATTTCTTCAAAACGATGCAAAGCCCGAAACAGTAGCTCATGAAGCGATCTTTACCTTAAGAGAGCCGATGGCCCAAAAAAAGATTATCGAAAATCTAAAAGAGGTAAAAGAGAAAGTTGGCCGTTCGGGAGCTGATAAGCGCGCCGGTGAAGCGCTAGTGAACTTTCTTAAAAAATTTTAAATAAAACCACAAAGCACAAAGCACAAAGCACAAGTAAACCACAGAACACAAAGCACAAACTAAAAACTAAAAAAAGTCTCTTTATTTTTATCTTTTAAGATTTGATATTTTTGGATTTTTTTGTGTTTTGGGATTTAGGATTTGTCTGTGTTTTGTTGTTTGTGTTTTGTGTTTTTTTATTCTGACATCAGTTACAATCCATACTTCTTAACCTTATATCCCATAATCCTCTCAGTAATACCAAGCTTCCCAGCAGCGCGCCTTTTATTCCCCCGAGCTTCTTCAAGCGACGATTGGATCATTTTCTTTTCTAAGACCTCAACTGCTTCCGCTAAATTCTTGTCTTGAAGTCCTGTCACTAGGTTATAATCTGAAGTTTCGGGCATTTCATGGATCCTATCCTGAACATCCAATTTGAAATGTTCTCCGGTGATTGCTTTCGCACGGCACAAAATAACAGCTCTTTCAATCGCGTTTTCTAATTCCCGAACATTGCCCGGCCACGGATAATTCATTAAGTGTTCCCATGCGGATTCCGAAAAAGTAAGCCCTTTTTTTCCGTTTTCTTTTGAAAACTTTTCAAGAAAGTACTCTGCCAAAAGCGGTACGTCGTCCTTCCTGTCGCGGATCGGAGGAATAAATAAAGGGAGCACATTTAACCTATAATACAGATCTTCACGAAAACGGCCCTGCCTTACTTCACGTTCCAAATCACGATGGGTGGCAACCAGTAAACGAATATCAACTTTAATGGTGTTGACACCTCCCACACGTTCAAATTCCCGCTCTTGAACAACCCTTAACAACTTAACCTGTGTAGCGGGACTAATGTCACCGATTTCATCCAAGAAAAGCGTGCCCCCGTTTGCCAATTCAAACCGCCCGGCCTTTGTGCCCAGTGCGCCCGTAAAAGCGCCCTTTTCATGACCAAAAAGTTCACTTTCAAGCAAAGTTTCAGGTAAAGCGGCACACGCTACCTTAATAAACGGTTTTTCTGCGCGAGAACTTTTAAAGTGAATCGCGCGCGCCACTTGCTCTTTTCCTGTTCCGCTCTCACCGCGAATAATAACAGTGGCTCTAGAATCCGCGATTAATTCGATCTGCTTAAAAACCTCCTGCATCCCAGCGCTCTTACCCACCATATTTTCAGGGGTGTAGCGCTCTTTAAGTTCGGTTCTAAGCCTTTTATTTTCATCAAGAAGCTTTTCCTTTTCTGTTTTAACGGATTGAACCAGTTTCACTGATTGGGCAATAAACGAACTGATCGTTGCGAGCAAACGAACATCTTCATCAAGCGAAATATTTTCTTGAAAAAGCCGATCAGCACTCAAGGTGCCGACCGTACGGGAGCCAACCTTAATAGGAACGCAAATAAAAGAAATGTTGCTCTTTTTAATATTAGCCCGAGAACGGGTGCGGTTTAAAAAAAGAGGGTTGCTGCCCACATTAGGCACTATGATAGGCTCACCTGCTTTAACAACGCGGCCCGTAATCCCCTCTCCGATCTTATAAGAGCCTCTTTTTTCGGCTTCCGGATCCAATCCATAGGTTGCTCTAATACTAATAGCATCTCCCGGCGGGCTCACTAAAGCGATGGTGCCTCGCTCCATACCCATTCGCTTATGCAGAATTTTAAGAATAGTCCTTAAAGTAATTTCTAAGTCTAAAGAAGAATTTAAAGCGCCCGCCACCTCATTCAGCGTTGAAAGTTCTAGAACTTTTCTTTCCAGCTCTAAAGGGGTATTTACGCTTTTACTTTTACTGCTTGTCATCGGTATCACTCAAATAAGAAATAACTTTTAGTTTCATCTTGTCAGCTTCTTTAATAAATTCGTCCGGATGAATCACGATAGTTTTTTTTGCTTCGAACGCCAAAACTTTTGCCTTTGCTTCCTTGAGAGCTTTTAGGGTCCCGAGCCCAACGGCCGGAACATCAAATCTGAGATCTTGATTGGGTTTTTCAACCTTTACAACTATGACATCCCCGCCTCCTAACTCACCGCCTCGAATGATGCAGGCGTCAGTACCTTCAACAGACTCAACAGCAACTATTGACATATCTTTAACGATAACCGTCTGACCAATATCAAGGCCAGCAATAACTTTAGCCGTTTTAAAACCGAACTGAACATTCTCTTTCTCTTCTACGGTTAATTCTTTTGATGTCAAAAGACCCGGGGCCGGGAGAGATTTTTTGAGAAAATGCGTTGAAGCAATAACCTCTAAACCTTTTTTAGTTAGGTAATTTGCGATTGTGCCCAACAAGGTGTCATCTTTTCTGTCTTTAACGGAAGCAAACAACCCTATCATCTCGAGGTCAGGCCTTACTTCACCTTTGAGAAGGTTTAATTTATGAATTTTGCCTGCAAAAACTACCTGACAAACCTCTTTAGATTGAAAATATTTAATAAGTTTACTGAGCTGACCCACATAAACCCACTCGTGAGAATCAGCTTTTTGAACAACGCTTTCTTCCGTTTCATTTTTTACAGCACAAACATGAACCTCGTAGCCTTCGCGCTTGGCATTTTCTAAAACTTCAAATGGTAAGGCTCCGGAACCGGCTATGATACCGAGAGATTTCATAAATTAATGCGGTCGGCAAATACCGTGCTTGGTGGCGCTAAGAAAATTTAACAAAGCATCCAAAATAGGTCCGCTCGCTAATTCCTCTTTTAGGGTCTGGATCGCGTTTTGAAGTGTACGATGCTGGAGAAAAAGAATTTTAAAAGCTCTTCTGGCGTAATTACGCTCCTCTTGAGTAAAGCCCGATCTTTCTAGGCCGACTTTATTAACACCAAAAGCTGTTGCTGGGTGACCATCGACCATGATAAAAGGCGGGATATCTTGGGTCACCTTAGAACATCCGCCCACAATGGCTAGCTTACCAATCCGAATAAATTGATGCACTCCGCTAAGGCCGCCTATAATAGCGCCGTCATCTACTTCCACGTGGCCCGCCAATGTGGCTCCGTTAGCAAAAACAGCATTGTTTTTCACGATACAGTCATGAGCAATATGGGAATAGGCCATGATAAGATTTCCATCGCCGATCAAGGTACTTTCCCCATCTTTTGTCGCGGGGTTGATAGTAACATATTCCCGAATTTTATTATTATCACCTATTTTTAAATAGGTTTTGCCGCCATGATACTTTTTATCCTGCGTCACACTTCCCACTACGGCCCCTGTAAAAATTGAATTGTTCTTGCCAAGAGTGGTATAACCTTCGATCGAAACACGAGCGCCGATACAAGTCCCTTCACCAATCGAAACATTCTCATCAATAATGGAAAAAGGTCCTACTTGAACGCCCGGAGCTAATTTAGCCCCCGGATGAACAATGGCGGTTGGGTGAATTTGAACGTCGGTAGTTCTGGTATTCTTTGTTGTCATTATTGGCTAACGATGGCGAAGCGAAGTATAGCTTCACAAACTATTTTTTCTCCTACATATGCTTTTCCGATACATTCAGCGGTCTTCAATTTATCCTTTGAAATTTCGACATTAAGCTTTAACTGATCTCCGGGTACAACCGGCTGGCGAAATTTAATTTTATCGATACTCATAAAATAAGCGAGTTTCCCGGCGTTTTTAGGCCGGCGAAGCAAAACAACACCCGCGGCTTGGGCTAAGGCCTCAACAATAATAACTCCGGGCATTACAGGATGGCCCGGAAAATGCCCTTGAAAAAAATAATCATTGAGACTCACGTTCTTAATACCGACAGCTCTCTTACCCTCTTCAATAATCGTTACCTTATCCACAAATAGAAAAGGATAACGGTGAGGAAGAATTTTTTTGATGTGGTTAATATTAAGTTCTTTTGCTGTCAGGTGTTCAGTATCAGTCGATTGAGCGCTACTCCCGGCAAGCTTCTTTTGAAGCTCAGAGACAAGCTGTAAGTTGTGGGTATGGCCTGTCCTGGTCGCAATCACATGACCCTTAATACGGCACCCCAACATATAAAGATCACCCAAAATATCAAGCACTTTATGACGAGCTGCTTCCATAGGAAATCGGAGTTCATTATTCATCGGCTTATTTTTATCAAAAACAAGCGTATTATTAAAATGAGCTCCCTTTCCGTATCCTTTTGTCATCAGAGCTTCTGCCTCTTCTTTTAAAATAAAAGTTCGGGCAGGAGCGATTTCCTTAGCAAAAGATTCTTCATTGATAATCGCTTCAAAAAATTCATCTCCCAAAGAATCTCCTGGAAAACTTAATGTGTATGAAATTTTAAATTCTTCTGAGGGCAAAACTACGATCGAGGCTTTTTTGAAATCAACATAAAGCGGTTCCTTTACTTTAAAATATTCTCTGTTTACCTCTTGAGCCTCAAGACCAACTTTCCCGATGGCGTCACAATATTCTTTGCTACTTCCATCCAGACCGGGAAGCTCAGGGCCCTTTACCTCGATATAGGCGTTATCAACGCCCAGACCGTAAAAAGCCGCCATCAAATGTTCAACTGTACTAATGCCGGCAACCGAGGTTTGCCTGCCTTGAACATCTGATTTTTGCAGATTAGCAAAAACAGCCCGGTTCCATTCACCTTCTTTTTCATCAACTCGCTTAAAAGTGATGCCTGTCCCCGAAGGGGCGGGTTTTACAGTGACCTCAGCTTCTCGGCCAGTATGCAAACCCTTCCCCTTCACGGAAAAAGGTGATTTAATTGTCTTTTGCTTTTCCTCTGACTTCGTGATCATTATTGTTACTTTTTCTTACCTTTTTTTTTGTAATCATCATTCAGCATTTTTAAGATTTCATCGCTGATATCGTATTGATCTTTGTTATAAAGAGCTAAACGCTGATTCATAATATAATCGTATCCTTTTTGCTTACCATATGTCTTAATAAGATTATCGATATCAGCAAAAATCTCTTTTACAACTGTGTCCCGGCGACCGCCCAGATCTCTGCGAATCTGAGTGTCAAAATCTTGAAGTTGACGAATTTTTTCATCAATGGCAGCCTGTTTCTGTCCTTTGGCCTTATCAGAAAGAAGAGCTTGCTCATCTTTAAGGCGTCTTACTTCCTGAACTAAAGCATCCCGCTCGCCTTGCCGTTTACGGCCTTCTTCGGTAAGAGCTTCATCGTTCTTCTTTGTTTTTTCATACCCATCAAAAACTTTACCCACATCAACAAATGCAACCTTTTCAGCGTAAGCTGCTTGGGTCAAAATGAAAAGACCCAAAAAAGCTGCAGCAAAAAACAATCCCTTTTTCATATATTTTCTCCTTTTCTTAATTAATACCACCTAACAAAAACTAGAAAGCTCTCGCGATACTAAATTCAAACCGGCCATTTTTATGATCCGGATCCCCATTAAAAAGCGGGTAACCGTAATAAAACGCCATCGGCCCGATAGGCGTATTAATTTTAATACCCGGTCCTGCCGTTACCGCAAGGCCATCTTTAAAGAAATCAAATGAATCAGGGCCGACATTGCCAATATCAAAAAATACAACCCCTTTAAAATTGTTAATAATCGGGAAAGAATAATCAATATTTTGGACAACTAAGCACTCACCACCAATCGGATTACCATTCTGTCCTTTAGGTCCCACGCGCTGATAACCGTAACCTCTGACGGAGCCGATACCGCCCGCGTAAAATCTATCCCAAATAGGAACCGATGGATTACTGCCTAACTTATCAGAGACTCCCACCCGAGTTTTAGATTCTAAAAGATGTCTGCGAAAAAGTGTCCAATACTTATGAAAACTAAAATCAAAAGAATAATAACTAGCATCGCCTAAGGTAATTTTTGAAGTAAGACTTAAATAATGACCGCGCTTAGGGTTCTGCCGATTGTTGCGTGTATCATGAACTAGTGTGGCGTGTCCTGTAACAGCATAATTTTCGGTTCCATTTTCAGTTACTGCCGGATCCGCATCGTCATCAATATCAGTGAGTTTTACCCTTTCGAGTTTCAGTCCGGTTGAGCCAAAAATGTATTCGGTAAATTCATGGCCGAATGTATTTGAGAATCCGATACGTTCATCATCATAATCGACGTTAATTTTTTCAAACTTGGTAGCATACATTCTTAAGTCATAAGAGTAAGGCATTCCAAATAGATAGGGCTCTGTAAACCCAAAGTCAATATCGAGAGTTTTAGTTCCTATGCGGCCTCTCACGAACACTCTCTGCCCGCCGCCGGTAAAGGTTGGCCAATTAAATAAATCGAAATTGTTTTGGCTCACCTCAGCAAAACCAATCAAAGCCTCGACCGAACTAATACCGCCGCCGAAAGAAATCTGACCTGTCTGACGCTCTTTTACCTTAAAAATAATATCCCTTACATTGGGTTCTGTAATTCCTTCGGGCTCCTCTGTTTCGAAAGCAACATCTTCGAAATACCCCAGATTGTTAAGACGCTCTTTCGAACGATCCACCTTTTGCCCGTCAAACTTTTCGCCTGGACGAATGCGAAGTTCTCTGCGGATTACCATATCTTTAGTTTTGGTATTGCCGCGAATTTTAATTTTATTTACGAAGAAAAGATCGCCTTCAAATATATTGTAAACAATATCTACTTTTGATGTCTCCCGATTGAACCGGATCTCAGGATTGATTTGAGCCGCAATATATCCTTGATAGAAATAAAACTTCTGAATCGCTTGGATATCATCATTTAAAGCAATTTGACTGTAAACATCCCCTGGCAGCATTGAAAGCACTTCCCAAATTTCGCTTTCAGGATAAAGGACATTACCTTGGATGCGAATGTCTCCGGCGTGATAAACCTGCCCTTCTTCGACCTGAATCGTGATAACCATCTGTTTGCTTTCCCGGTCATAATCAAATTTTGGCTCCAGACGAACATCGGCGAAACCATTTCGAATATAAAAGGCGCGAATTTTTTCAAGATCATTTTGAAAATGATCCTCATGAAAAACACCGGTTCTTAAAAGCAAAAGAAATCTGGCCTTAGTCCGCATTAGGCCGCGTAATTGCCGGCCGGTAAAAGCGTGGTTGCCTTCAAAATTTACTTTTTTGATTTGATATTTCTGCCCCTCATCGATCAGGACATAAAGAACAGCTTCTTTGGTGTAATCATTAACATCTAATTCGGATTTAACTTCAACAAATTTGTACCCTTTGTTCTGATAGAGGTTCCGGATGGCCACGACACCTTCTTTAACCGCTTTAGGATCATAAATCTGCCCTTCAATAAGATGAATTTCTTTTCGAATCTTCCCCTCTGAAATCGACTCATTTCCTTCAATTATAATTTGGCGGACAACCGGTTTTTCATCAACAGTAAAAATAAGACGGTAACGGCCGGGAGACTCCTTAACAACATCAACTTTAATATCTTGAAAAAACCCGCTTGTGTAGAGACGTTTGATATCATCATTAATCGTTTCTTGAAGAAGAGGGTCACCTCTTTTAATTCGTATCTTACTTAGGATAGTTCCGCTTGAAATAATCTGATTGCCTCGAACCTCGATATTCTCAACAATATTTCGCTGAGCTGCTTCTGCACCGACTGCAATCGTCTGATCCTCAGGTAAAGATTTTTTCTGAGGAACTTGGGGCCCTAGAGGACCTGCTTCAGAATCTTTTTTTTCTGAAGCGCTCTCTGAAAGTTTTTCTATGGGCGACATAGGAGGGATAACCTGAGCATCAAGATCTTCTTCGGCGATCCCTGTCGTTTTGATTTCTGTTTGGCCAGACGGAGAAGTTTCGCTAGAGATTTCGACTGCTTCGACTGGGCGAACTACGACTTCGCGCTCCCCGCTTCTTTTAGGAGCAGGGCGCACCACTACCTCACGCTCTTCACTAACTTGGCTAATAGAGGATGATTTCTGAGTATCACCCGCTGTATCGGCACCAAACGCAAGTGGCGCCATTAGCATCGCTATAGAAACAATTATAATATGTAGTTGAATTTGTTTTTTCACTAGTACCCTGCCAAAATTACGCAACTTTATCATAAGGCGTAAGTTGAAACAATAGAAAGAGCCTTAGTCCCTCAGATCTCAGTTTTCAGATCTCGCTAAAACGTAGCCACTTCCCTATCGGAAGGGTTTTCAAATCGTGTGAAATCCTGAAAAAAGCTAAGATAAATCGAGCCGGTTGGTCCGTTACGCTGCTTGGCGACAATAACTTCAGCTTTATTTCGGGATTCTTCAGGGGTATTTTCTCTGGAGTAATATTCTTCACGATATAAGAAAACAACCAAGTCAGCATCCTGTTCAATTGCACCCGACTCTCTCAGGTCAGACAATTGGGGACGGTTCCCTGTCCTGGAATCCACTTGGCGATTAAGCTGACTGATCGCGATTACGGGGATTTTTAATTCCCTTGCCAGAGCCTTTAAGGAACGCGAGATGTCTGAAATTTCTCTTTGGCGGGACTCATTATTACCTATTCCATTAATTAGCTGCAGATAGTCAACGACTAAAAGCTGGATATCGTACTGAGTCTTAAGCCGTCTTGCTTTAGCCCTAAGTTCCAAAACGTTCAAAGCCGGTGTATCATCAATATAGAAAGGTACTTCAGAAAGTTTGGCCGCCGCATTAACTAAGGGAGTCCACTTCTCCTTGGATAAAAATCCTCTCTGAACATCTTTGGCGTTAATTCGGGCTACTGAACAAAGCATCCTTTGCACCAAGGATTCTTTGCTCATTTCGAGAGAGAAAAAGGCAACCGGTCTTTTATTGTCGCTTAATATGATATTCTCACACATGGAAACAGCAAAAGCTGTTTTACCCATAGAGGGACGTCCAGCAATTACGATCAACTCCGAGGGCTGAAGCCCTGAGGTCATTTCATCAAATCGGTGATACCCAGAAGAAAGTCCTGTTACCAAGGTTTTGCTTTGATAAAGTTTTTCGATGGTTTCGATACTGCCACGGATAATATCTTTGATAGCAACTGATTGATTGTCTAATTTATCTTCATGAATTTCAAAAATAAGCTTCTCTGCCCCGTCAAGCAGCTCATCAACATTGGATTGCCGGTCATAACTATTCTGAACAATTTGACTGCATGTTGAAATAAGACTGCGAAGCACGGAACAATCCTTTACCATTTTGGCATAGTGTTCGACGTGAGCTGAGGTAGGAACAAATGTAGATAAATGAGCCAGGTAGCTTGCGCCACCCACCTTGTCAAAAAAATTATTTTTCCGAAGACGCTCGGTGACCGTTAAAAGATCGAGCGGAATGCTTTTTTCAAATAATTCACAAAAGGTTTCAAAAAGAATCCGGTGTGAATCGGTATAAAAATGATGAGATTTAAGACGTTCGATGACACGGGCAACCGCATCAGGATCGATCAGCATCGCCCCCAAGACACTCATCTCAGCATCTAAATTTTGGGGTGGAACCCTATCCAGGAGACCTAATTTTTCGCTATCAGGTGCTTCCTTCATGAGCTTTTAACTGATATTAATCTGAATCGAAACTTCTACTTCCGGATGTAACCTTAAAGTGACAGGGTAAGTGCCGATCTCACGGAAAGGAGCCGCGATATCGATATGTTTTTTAGACACTTCATACCCTTTTTCACTTAAGGCTAAATGGATGTCCTGAGTCGTAATGGAACCAAAAAGTTTCCCTTCATCTCCGACGTTAGCTTTGACCTCTAGAATAAGATTTTCAAATTTTTTAGCAAGATTTTCGGCTTCCTCTTTTTTAGAAGCCTGCTGCTTAGTAATAGCGCGCTTTCTTGCCTCATATTGCTTTAAGGCGCCGTCAGTAGCTTTTAAAGCTTTCTTTTGAGGAAATAAGTAATTTCGGCTAAACCCCTCAGAGGCTTCAACGATCTCACCTGCTTTTCCTACCCGATCAATATCTTCTAATAAAATTACTTTCATTTTATATCACCTTAATTATTTAGATCTGGCGATCTTTAAGAAACCGATAGCTCTTGCTTTCTTAACAGCACGAGCCAACTCCCGCTGCTTTTTAGCGCATGCGTTTGTATGAGTTCTCGGAAAAATTTTACCTCGATCAGAGACGAGCTTTGAAAGAAGCTCAGTATCTTTATAGTCAATAACACCTTTTTTTTCGGCAGTTATCATACAGCTGCGTTTACGGAATGTTCTTTTCCCGCCGCCAAATCGGCCGCCGCCTTTTTTTCCATGCGGCGCTTTTCTTTTTGATCTTGGTCCAGATTGATATGCCATTAAAACGGTACCTCTTCCTCGTTGTTTGGACTGTTTCCTGCCCCTTCACTCTGAGGGAAAGCAGCCTCGTCAGTTACCCGAGCAGCTTCACCGGCAGAACTTTCACCAGTTTTCCCCGCGCCCGATCCTCGATTTAAAAATTGAACATTGTTGGCAACCACTTCAATTGTGCTGCGCTTTGTGCCATCTTGAGCTTCCCAAGTCCGGCTTTGAAGCCTTCCTTCTACACAAACAGGGCTTCCTTTTTTTAAATATTCATTACAAACCTCAGCCCGCTTGTCCCAAGTGACGATTCGAATAAAGGTGACTTCTTCACGCTTTTCACCCGATTGAGTCGTAAAGGCACGGTTACAGGCAATACTAAAAGAAGTTACAGCGCGGCCTGTTGTCAAATATCTTAATTCAGGATCACGCGTCAGATTCCCTATCAAAAGAACTTTATTAAGACTGGCTGCCATGACTGACTGACTCCTTTTGGGTTGGTTGGGTAGGTTGAGACACTTTCGCCTGGGTAACCATCACTTGAAGCAACTTTTCTTCTAACCTTAATTGCTGAACTAAATCTCGAATTTTAGAAGGTTCTGCTTCGATATCGCAAATATAAACGTGCCCCTCATGATGTTTTTTCATGGGGTAACCCAATTCTTTTTTACCGCGATCATGACGGTTCAAAATTTTAACTTCAAATTTTGAAAAAATTTCTTCGATTCCCTTGATCAGCTCTTTTTGCTGATCTGTGGTTGTTTGATGTGCTAAAACTAGCACGGCTTCATAATGTCGCATTCATTTTCCTCCTAAGAAAAGGGGCAAAGTTTACCTGCTATTAAGCTCTCTGTAAAGAGTAATCCTGCCTGTTATCTAATTTTATAGGTCGTTTTTTTGGGAGAGAAAATCTCGAGCTTTCTTCTCCCCTTCTTCAAGCCAAAGTCTCACGACGTGGGTCGCACAAACCAAGGTTCGCTCCAAAACTTGTCTTTCATCACCGCTAAAAGACTCCAAAACATAGTCTTTAGATTCTTTTTCCGGGTGAGGTCTCCCAATTCCCACTCGAAGCCTTGAAAAATCTTTGGAACCCAAAGATTGCATAATTGATTCCAGCCCTAAATGGCCGCCGCTTGACCCATTCTGCCTTAAGCGAACGCGCCCCAGCGGCAGATCAAGGTCATCAGACACCACGAGAAGATCACAAAGCTCTATGGAATGCCGCTTTAAGTAAGAGCGGATAGCTTTGCCGCTTAGATTCATAAAAGTCTGCGGCATTAAAAAATGATACTCCGCGCCATTAATCTCGATTTCGGAGAACAAGTCTCCGCCCCACCTTTTTTTAGCCTTCAGCTTATAATGAGGCAATACGCCCTTTTCAAGAATTAAAAATCCAATATTATGCCGGGTATTTTGATAGTTTCGGCCCGGATTTCCCAGGCCAACGACTATCTTTTTGCGAGGAGACACTCGAAAACCATGCTCTTGAGCTATTATTCTTTTTTCTTCTCAGGCTTCTTTTCAGGAGCTGCTTCACCCTCTGGCGCTTCTTCCTTCTTAGCTGTTATCACTTCAGGTTCAGCTCCGGCCTCACCCTCAGGAGGTGCGACTTCTTCTTCCTTGCGCGGCGGAAGCACTTTCAAGATAACCTCTTCGGGATCTAAAGCACAAATAACGCCCTCGGGGAGGTTCAGTTCTTTGATATGAATCGCATCATTAATTTTTAATTGATCGATAGCAATATTTAAACGATCTGGTATTTCGGTCGGTAAACATTCAACGGTGACCGTACGGTGCACTAGATCTAAGACACCTCCGTCTTTAACGCCTACAGCTTCACCTTTTGTATGAATAGGCACTTCGGCTTCAATTTTTTCTGTCATTGAAATAATATGAAAATCGATATGCCGAATTTCGGTGGTGACAGGGTCCCTTTGAATTTCGTTAATAAAGACAGTTTCGTTATTTCCGCCTTCTATTTTTAGGTTGATAACAACATTTCCACCTGCTTGCTTATTTAAAATCAACTCTAGGTCCTTACGGTCCATTTGAATCGAACAAGTCTCTTTGCCGGCGCCGTAGATAACTCCGGGGATAAGGCCGCTTGAACGCACTTTTTTGGCCCCACGAGTTCCCTTGCCTTCACGAATTTTTGCTTTTAATTCAACTGTTTTCATGATCTAAAAAATCCTCCTTAAGCTTCTACTGAAGCATCTTCAAATAATAAACTAATCGACAAATCCAAATGGATCCGCTTAATAGCCTCCGCCAAAATCGGCGCAACTGAAAGAACTTTTAATTTTCCGCAATGATTCTTATCCTCCGATGGAATGGAATCAGTAACTACTAATTCTTTAATACAAGAATCTTTGATTTTCTGAACGGCATTGCCGGCCAATACGGGGTGAACGATGCAGGCATAAATATCCAAAGCTCCGGCGTTTTTAATAGCGTTTGCTGCCTCCACTAAAGAGCCGCCCGTTGAGACCATATCATCGACAATAACGACATTTCGGCCTTTAACATCACCGATAATATTCATCACAGAAACTTTCTGCGCTCCTTCGCGTCTTTTATCTACGATCGCGAGTGGGGCGTTTAATATTTTTGAATAAGCCCGCGCCATTTTGACACCGCCGACATCAGGACTCACAACAGTAATATCTTTGATCTGTTTATCCACAAAGTAATCGGATAAAACTTTAATCGCGTAAAGATGATCCACGGGAATATCAAAAAAACCTTGGATCTGGCCCGCGTGAAGATCCATCGTCAAGATCCGATCAGCCCCTGCCATTGTAAGGAGATTAGCTACCAATTTAGCAGTTATAGGAACTCGAGGTCTATCTTTACGGTCCTGCCTGGCATAACCAAAATAGGGTAAAACGGCCGTGATCCGTTTAGCTGAGGCACGCTTAGCGGCATCAATCATTATCAAAAGTTCCATCACATTATCATTACTGGGCGAACAAGTAGGCTGAATAATAAAAACATCTTTGCCCCGAACATTTTCCAGAATGTGGACATGTATCTCCCCTTCCGGAAAACGGCTGACAACCGCGGCGCTCACAGGCACTTTAAGTTCATGAGCGATCGCATCAGAAAGCTTTTGATTTGAATTGCCGGATAAAATTGCTATTTTATCTTTTGAAACTTTCATTTTTTCCTCTTTTTCCTTAATTCTTTTGCAGGCACGCCTGCGATAACTTTTTTATTCTTAATTTTCTGCCTGGCTGTTACAACCGAGCCGGCACCTGTTTTAACACCCTTGCCTAATACGACAGGAGCCACTAATGCTGTATGTATTCCTAAAAAAGAACTGTCACCTACTTGGGTAACACTTTTGCGCTTCCCATCGTAGTTGGCCGTAATTGTTCCGGCTCCCACATTCACGTTCTTGCCAAGCCGGGAATCACCAAAATAGCTCAAATGCTTAATGCGGGTTCCTTTGCCTACCCGGGAACGCACCACCTCAACAAAACTGCCAATCGCCGCGTTCGATTCAACCTTGGAGCCTCGTCTGATCTTAGCGAACGGTCCAATCTCACAATTGGAGCCTATTACAACACCCTTTTCAATCCAAGTAAAAGGATGAATCACTGTGCCCTTACCGACTTTGACACCCTTCTGGATATAAGTCTGAGAAGGCATTATAACTGTAACACCCTTTGATTGAAGGGCGCTTATATTACTCAAATTCATTTTTTCTTCAAGCTTAGAAAGATCTTCCTGAGTATTGATCCCTCGGGTTTCTGATTCATGAGCAAGCGGGTATGCCGCCACTTTTTCACCCCTATTTAATAAAAGTTCAATGGTATCTGTCAAATAAAGTTCTTTCTTTTTTTTGCTCGGGGTTAATTTCCCTAACACCCCACAAAGCGCCGGATAAGAGAATGCGTAAATCCCTGTATTCACCTCTTTAATTTTTCTTTCATCCGGGGTTGCTTCCAACTCTTCGGCGATACCCAAGAAAGCTTTATTTTTTCCTCTTAATATCCTTCCGTAACTATGAGCATTATTCAACACAGCACTCAAGCAAGAGCAGGCATTTCCGGCTTTCCGGTGCTCCGCGATAAACCGCTTAATAGTCTTAGACTCGATCAAAGGAACGTCTCCGGCTACTATTAATAAGAGTCCTTTAAACCCTTTAAATGAACGGCCGGCCTCCAAAACCGCATGGCCGGTTCCCAACTGTTTGCTTTGATAAACAAAACAGGCTTTGCCTTTTAACTTTTCTTCAACTTGCTTGCGGGCATATCCTGTTACCACCCAAATATCCTGAATACCGGCCGAGCAAAGTCTTTCCAATACACTTTCGATGACCGTCTCGCCTGAGAGGGGGTGTAGGACTTTGGGAATGTTAGTCCGCATACGGGTTCCTTTACCCGCTGCGAGCACAAGAGCCCGAATATTCACTCTTATCCTTTAATTCCTGAAAGTTTAATTCCTTCAACAAAATAGCGTTGATTGAAAATAAAGACGATAAGAATCGGAATCAAGACAATAATAGACCCCGCCATAAGCAGCGTCCAATTGGTCGTATGAACTGATTGAAAATAAGCTAAACCTACCGGCAGAGTGAACTTTTCATGTGAATTTAAGACAACTAATGGCCACATGAAGTTCATCCAGGAACCCATAAAAGTAAAAGTGGTTAAAGTAGCGAGCGCAGGTTTCGAGAGAGGTAAAATAATTCTCATAAAAATTCCAAAATAATTGCAGCCGTCAATTTTAGCGGCATCTTCCAGATCTCGAGGTAGAGTCATAAAAAATTGCCGCAGCATAAAGGTTCCGTAAGCTGTAAACATGCCGGGCAAGATCAGCGCTTTGTAAGTGTCAATCCAGCCGATTTCACGAAAAAGAATAAATACCGGGATCATCGTCACAGGAAATGGGATCATCATCGTAGCCAAATAAGCCAAAAATATCTTATCCCGGCCCGGGAATGCCAATCTAGAAAAAGCATAACCAGCCATGGCACTCGTAGCCACCTGGCCGAAAGTTGTACAGACAGCGGCAAAAATAGAGTTGATAAAAAATCGGGCGAAAGGAACAGCATGCCAGGCTTCAATATAGTTTTGCCACACAAAAGTAGTCGGCACATACGACAGCCACCACTGAGCTTTTTGAGCAAAAACATCTCCCTCGTGACTTAAAGAAGTAGTAATCATCCACATAAAGGGGCCGATCATAGCTGTTACGCCTAAACACAACACGCCATAGCCAAAAAGTTTCCGGCTGACACCTTTAGCCTTAATTTTCTTTCGAGGAGCTCTCTTTTTATAGCGATGGTCAATCTTGGCCATCTCTTCGATTTTTGCTTTTTTCTTGTTGAACAATTTCATTTTAGTAGTGAACTACCTTTCCCAAAAAGCGCCATTTGAAAAAAGTTATAATAAAAATAACGACAAAAAGAAACCATGCGATCGCTGCAGAGTATCCCATCTTAAACCATTGGAAACCGTTGTTGTAAATATAGTACATGATGGTTGTGGTCGATCCGTTAGGACCTCCCCCCGTCATCACATATGCCGCATCAAACCCCGATTGAAAGCCCCCGATAACGCTCATAATTAAAATAAAGAAAGTTGTCGGACTGATCATCGGCCAAGTTACGGCCCAAAATTTTTGCCAATTGCTCGCACCGTCAATGTCAGCCGCTTCATAAAGGTCCTTCGGAACGCCCTGAAGGGCGGCTAGATAAAGAATCATATTCGGACCGCCAATCTGCTGCCAAAGACCCATAATAACAAGGGCCGGCTTCGCCCATCTTTCGTCTGTCAACCAATTAGGACCGGTTAACGGAACGTGGATTAACATACCGAAACGTTCGATGAGAATATTGAAAAGACCAAAATCAGAATTATAGATAATGCGCCACAGCATAAAGATTGCGATTGGGACGCAAACGCTTGGCAAGAAAAAAGTGGTTCTAAAAAAGACGATACCTTTTAATTTCTGGTTCATCGCCAGAGCCACAATAATAGCGCCTGCCATACCCAAAGGAATGCCGATCATCAAGAAAAGAGTGTTATAGCAATATTTCCAAAAATAAGAATCTTTCATGAGATTAATAAAATTCTTAAATCCCACGAAAATAGGCGGCGTTAAAAGGTCCCAGTCATAAAAACTCAAAATAAGAGAGGCTATTACAGGAATCGATGTAAAAATAAGAAACCCCAGAAGATTCGGCATCAAAAAGCTGTAACCGGCGAACGTTTCTTTGGTTGAATTTTTAATTATCATTAGGCTGTTTTTTTAATCTTTTTTTTAATCAGTTGGGGCTCTTTCGCCTTTTCTATCACTGTCGCGTCAATAATACACTCGGTCACATCTTCCATCGAGGGCAATTCATACATCAAGTCCAGCATAATACCTTCTAAAATCGACCGGAGCGCTCTAGCTCCCGTTTTTCTTTTGATAGCTGCTCTTGCAATCGCGTTAAACGAATCGGAAGTAAAGGTAAGGGTAACATTTTCCATTTCAAAAAGCCTTATATATTGTTTGAGCAATGCATTTTTTGGCTCCCTGAGGACTTCGACCAATTCTTTTTCCCCTAGGCCATTAAGGGTACCTGTAACGGGAAGTCTTCCGATAAATTCCGGAATGATACCATACTTGACAAGATCTTCGGTTTCAACATATTTCAAAAATGAACCCGCCTGATTTTTATCAGCTTTTTCCACCTTAACACCAAACCCCATAGCTTTATTAGATATTCGTTTCTCAATAATGGATTCAAGATCAACAAAAGTGCCGCCGCAAATAAAAAGAATGTTTGCGGTGTTGAGCTGAATATACTCCTGCTGAGGGTGTTTGCGCCCCCCTTGCGGCGGAATATTACTAACTGTTCCTTCTAAAATCTTTA
>CAZLUT010000038.1:0-19988 GCA_964562805.1 uncultured bacterium
TTTTACCATCGCAACGATCGCTAAAATACTTAGCAAAACAATTACTATAACAAGTTCTATTAGTGTAAACCCATGCTTAGACTTCTGATTCATAACCATATTAACGAAGACCTTTCAGTTGTCTACCAGGTGCTAGTATCTACCGAACCGTCTGAATAAGCGCCGGCTACTCCGGTTGATACGATATACCAAAAACCATCCGCGGCACTTGTATCAGTTCCTCCGGGAGCGGCTAGAACCGCGCCAATTCCGGTTACTCCGGTAACCTTATTGGTGGGAAATTCATTGCTGTCAAAATCAGTTGCTGCAAGAGAATTAGGGAAAACAGGGCTCCCGGCTGCCGCATTTTCAGCATACTTCATTGCCAAAGTAGAGCGTACCGACCCTAAAGTTGCCCTTGTGGACGCAACTTTAGCTTGATCCGACAGGTCAAGAAATCTTGGGACTGCAAAAAGCGCCAGAATACCAATAATCACCATCACGACAATGATTTCTATTAAGGTAAAGCCCTTCCCTGCTTTTACACTCATACTCATATTTTCGACAAAATATGGGTGTTATTAAGGACAATTCTATTTTTTATTAGTAAATAACGACTGGCAAAAAGTCGAAGGATTAGGGTGCCTATTAAAAAGCGTCAGGGTATCAAAGCGTTATTCCGGCTTCTAAGCCAGAATATATCTAATCTTTAAGTCTTCTACCCTTTTTGGCGTAAGAAATTCCTTCTTGAATTATCGCAAGGATCTTTTTTATTTTTGCCTGATTTTCCGGCGTTTGGCTGATTTTTCCTTCGTTATCAACATTATCTTTAGGGCTAACAAGACTAAAACTAATAAGAAGCTTTAAAAGGGCTTCCACCATTCGAGCGTGCCTTGTTTCATCTTTTATCAGCTCCTCCAAAATTTCGCGGACAGACTCTCCTGCTGAGTCTTTACAAATTTCATAATCTTTCTTCATTTCCAATTCGGTTCTGAGGATCGATCTGAATATTTGGATTAATTGAGTTTTAGAGTACATCTTTTGCGCTCTTTTCTACTTGTTCAATCAATTTTGCCACCGTTTCGCGATGCCTTTGGGTATCAGAAAGTAACGTCTTCAACACTTTGATTACTATCTCTTTTTCTTTTTCTGAAAGACCGACTGTTTCTTGAACTTCATGAATTAAAGTTGGTTTGTACTCCGCAAGAAAATCATCCTCATCTTTAATAGATTTGTTAAGTTTTTGAAGTAACGCCTTTTTGCGCATCATTAGTTAATCCTCTTTTTCTGCGCCAAAGGAGAATGAGGTTTGCGGCTACCGCCCGGCATATCTTCTAAATTGTCATCGCGATTCTTTCCAGGAAACATCTCCTCACCCCATTCATCTTTCGGTGTTTCTATATCTTTCCCCCATTTATCCGGCTCATCTTCCCACATATTCTCGCCCCACTCGCCTTCTTCGGATCTAACGCCCTTTCCCCACCCGTCATTATCACTTTCTTTTTTGCCTAACATGCTCTCGCCCCACTCACCCGCCAAAAGGCCGCCGGGAGGAGAAGTGAAAATAAAACAGCAGATAATAATAATTATGCAATATTTCATAATTGCTCCTATACCGAAAATTTTTTAAACATATCTACAATTTCCCCGATCATCTGTTTGGGATTTGCCATGCAGTCATGCTTAGCATTTGAAAGCTGACTAACTTTCACGTGCTTATTTCCGGTTTCTTTTACAATTTCTGCCAATTTGTCCGGTTCTTCCGGGGCAACATCCGGATCATATTCTCCTCTTAAAAATAAAATGGGTATTTTGATTTTATCAATATGCTTATGGACTATCGCGCTGTCTGCTTGGGGACCAGCCATAAACCACCAGGTTTTATAAGTAAAAATTTCACTGCTTCGAGGAGTCCTATCCGGCCCCCGGGATTGATACACCGCAAAAAGTTCATCATTAGGATTATTGTAAGGATCATCCCCCAACTTTTTTTTGGCTTCATCATAAATCTGGTTATAAGTCGGATCGCTGCCCCATTTATTAAAAGTTCGCCTCCACCAATCAGCAATTGAATAATGGCTGGATTCTAAAATAATCCCTTTAATATTTTTATGTTCGCGATTTGCCGCCCAGTTAACAAGCATCGCAGCGCCCAGACTATAGCCAAGAATATAAATATTTTTAAAACCTTCCTGCTCCAAAAACTGAACGGCAGCATCTATGTCATTGACCGTATCCTCAAAAACACCCTTGCCGGTCATTTGTCCGGCAAAAGCGAGTCTTGTATTTATTGAAAATGAACTAAACCCCTCTTTAAGCAAGGCATGCGGCAAAAGACGCGGAGTCCCTCCGGAGAGAAAATGTCCTAAAAGCCCGTGAATCTGTAATAGTATCGGAACATCCAGCATTTCCTTTTTTTTCTGATGCTCTTTTGTGATTAAAAGACCTACTATTTCAAACCCATCCTTTGCACGAAATCTAACCAAACTTTGATGTTCGTGGAGTTTCAATTTTCCCATTTTCTTTCACATTCCTGATTAAGCCATGCGATTAATGCGTCGCCTAACTCATCGTGTTTCCCATCGTATACGTGGTTAGCATCCAGAGTAACCTCTGTTACACCCTTACTCGATCCCTCTTTGGCAATTTTAGCAAGCTCTTCAAATTCATCCTGCGTGATAAATATATCCTGCAATCCGTGCACTAAAAGAATGGGGACTTTTATCTTACCAATATGCTTATAGGTCTTCGCACCCTCAGCCTCAGGGCCTGCCATATACCACCAGGTCTTCAGTGTGTAGACTTCAGCATGAATAGGGAGTGTTGTCTCCCCGTGAGCACGGTTGATAACAATAATCTCATCTGTGGCAGACTCTCTACCTCGAGCTGCCTGAAATACCTTTTTAGCTTTATCATAAACTTCTTCATAGGTAGGGGTTCCATTAAAACGCTTCCACCGATGAGCTACAGTTTCTGGCAATGAATATGGAGTCGAAATAGCAACTGCGCCTACAATATGAGGATATTTTTCAGGATCGTTTCTGAGCGCGGCATACTCGACAGCTAAGCAGCCTCCGAGGCCATGCCCTGCAATAACAATTTTTTTAAAACCTAATTCACGGAGATAATCACAAACCGCATCAATTTGAGGAATACAGCTATCATAGACACCAAAACCAAAAAACATTCCCAAGTTAGCCATCAAGGTGCTCATCGTGATGGAAGAATAACCTCGATTTGCCAGGACTGCCGGAAGATAATGTTCGGTCTCATCCATAAAGTTACCCAAAGTGCCATGAAGGCGTAAAATAATAGGCCTGTCTTCCAAGTGCTCTTTTTCGTTAACGATATGGTAAAAAAGTGCCTGGATCTCATGCTTACCATGGGGCACTGATATGATCGTACCTGAACAACGTTTTACTTCCATCATACTGCTCCGCTCTTACTTATATATGTATTAAAACCCATTTAACGATTTCTGGAAATGTTTCTTTTTCAAAATCTTTCAGGCTGTGTCCGGCTCCTATAACGGATAAAAATTCAGCCTGCGAATGTTCTTTGGTGACCTCGCTTGAAACAGCATGCGGAACTGTTTCATCTTCTGTTCCATGAACCACTAAAGACGGAACCGAAAGTTTTAAAAATTTTTCGGGTAAATGATGCTTGGTAAACTCTTCTAGAACCGCTTGCCCTAAATGAGAGGCGCCATATCTTATTTTACCGGTCTCTTTTGCCTTTGATATCGCCTCCGAAGTAAACCATCTCTGGGTATTTTTCACCTCAGGCTTCAAAAAAGTTCTTCGATAATCCAGAACTGGGCACAAAAGCGTCAGACTTAATATATTTTCGGGGTGTTCGCTTGTATAGAGCACCGAAATACCCGCTCCAAAACTGGTTCCGATAATAGAAACTTTTTTGAAACCCTTCTCGGAAAGAAACTTTACAGCCGCGGTCAGATCATTAACCTCCCCTTCAATTGTCATATCAGTAAAATTTCCGGTACTTTCACCGTGTCCTCTAAAATCAAAGCGCAAACTTACCAATTTCTCCTCAGTTAATAGCTTTACCAACTTCGTATAAGAACCGCCTTCGTGTTTCTCGCCGGTAATACCGTGAGCTAAGATGACCGCCCCTCTCACCTCATCTTCGGGAATTGTTAATACAGCCGAAAGAGTAACTTTCTCGTCAGATTTAATCTTAATGTGTTCGTTTTTCATATTCTTTATCTAATAGTTAAAGAGGGTTTTGAAGCTTATTTTCTGATCAGGATTTAGGGCTTGGAATGCATTAAGGATTTTATTTTTGACGTTTGGAGTTAAACGCCTTCCCTTGCGGGCCCTTTGAACCATTTTGAAAGTTAACTGCTCGGTCGAAGCCTCCACAAGATCGGCATTCTTAAGCCCCCTGCTTACCATGAGTTTATCGATAGGCTGGGGGCCAAGATTATTTTCTGTCATGATTTTTAATGGCACATCCGCTTTCTACAAAAATTAAGCAAATATTATTCTATTCCTGCCGGTTCGTTTTGCTTTATAAAGAGCCTTGTCAGCTCTTTTAAAAATCTTCTCAGGGTTATCGCTGATCCGCGTTTTTGCAACACCCATGCTTATTGTTACTTTTCCTTTGATCAACTTGGAACCTTCAATCACACTTCTCACTCTTTCTAACGCAATGGATGAATTCTTTCGGGAAGTGTTTGGTAGGGTGACTAAAAATTCTTCTCCTCCATATCGACCTACGAAATCTGTAGATTTTAGATTGTGGTCTAATAAATGAGCTATTTTTCTCAATACGAGATCGCCTGTCTTATGGCCGTAAGTATCATTTATCTTCTTAAAATGATCTATATCAACAATACCTATATACAAATTCTCTTTATGCTTCCTCAATCGATCCAGTTCTAACCTTATTTTCTTGTCGATATATCTTCGATTGGGCAGATGCGTAAGTGCATCTAAAAGAGAAATATTTTGAACCCTTTCTTTCTGCCTTTCAACCCTTTCATACATAGAGGCATCTCTAAAAACTTCAACAGCACCGATAATTTTACTACGATATTTTATGGGTTTTGTATGAACGTCAACCGGAACTCTTACATCATCCTTTCTCTTAAGATATACCCTGTGGGCCTGGGGTTTGCCGGTTTTAATAGAAACAACCAAGGGACAGGTTCCACTTAAGCATAATTTCTTCCCGTGTTTATCTATGTGCTGCAATAGATTATCGTAGCAATATTTTCCTATTACTTCTTTTTTCTTATACCCAGTTAATTCTTCGGCTTGTTTATTCCAAAAAATTATTTTTCTCTTTTTATTAACAAAATAAATACCATCATATAAATCATTCGTTAATTTTTTGTAAATACTACCTGGTAACTTTTCTAATTCTTTTTTCATTGTTCAAGCTCCCTTTTTTACTTACGTACTTTCAGAGCGCTCCTTTTTTTACCTGGCGTCTATACTCATATTTTTACCGCGGTGGTGGATGGGGGCCTCCGGGTCTAGGTCCGGGTCCAGGCCCCGGATGCCTTGGGGGCGCAAGTGGTCCTGGTCCAGGAGGTGGCGGCTCTTCAAAAGCTCCTGGTGGTGGTGGCGGTGGACAATCAGGTCCGGTACAACACGAACTAAGACCGCAAGTCGCTAACAAGCTAAGAAAAAATAAAACGATATTTTTTTTCACGCTTTTATCCTTCCAATTTCTCACAAAGATGTCTGGTTTATAGACTTTACGAGTTCACGGGTACTAGCTTCATTCTGTTGCATTTTTCGAGCTGTATCTTGATATTCTAATCCGAGCGCTCTCTTCTCCTCCTTTGGCGTATTAGAATCTCCGATGAGTTGTAATCTCCGTTGTTGTATGTTCCGGGCAACACAAAATTCGTATTTACATTGACCAGCCTTTTGCCCATTCTCATCGTAAATAGTTGCTCCTGCAAAATGATCTCTTTCGTCATACACTCTTGCTATCGTCCACCCCGCTACCTGGTGCTTATCCATTCTTGCAGCCAAAGAGTCCCCCATTACAGGGCGCATATTCATTGCAAAAGTTACTAGAGTAACTATTAAAATTGTTTTCATAGCGGCGCAAACAAGTCCTCTATGCTATCACTTCTTTCTCTTGTAAATTCCCAAGTTTCTTTGTCTTTATAATTTTTATTCCATCTGTCTTGCCTGCCGTTGTAGGTATAAATATAGTCGGAGCGCAGCACAATACGGTTGCCATCCGGACTAATTTCACCCCGAACGGGGTGCGTGAAAGTTCCCATGCCGCTCTTGAGAAGTACCGTTCCTGTCAATTGATTACCGCTTCGGCTAGCATTAAACTCGTAAGTCGTGCCTCCACTATCCCTCACGAAAATGGTTAATTGGCTAGAATCTGCCGTCACATTAGCCTGAGAGGGACCCACTACACTTTCATTGCCCCAGCTTGAAGAATAGAGTTTCTGATAACTTTCCCAAAAACCACTTAATGATTCATTTGCACTTACAGTCGCAGTATGAACAATGCCGGACCAAGTAATGAAACTTACTATCAGTATCAATGTAATCCAGATACGTTGTTTCATGATTTTTTTCATACGCTCCTTCAAACTGCTATAGCCTGTTTACCACCGTGTGCGAGTTGCTCCTTGTACCGTGTCTTTCGCGAACTTAGCAACATCTCTCTTAAGCTCTTGCCCACTTTGATTAGCATCGTTATATGAAGTCGCACTCGCTTCATAGGCACTCTGTGCGGCTTGCTGCTGGCGGCGCTGTTCTGCCTTTTGTTCGGCCGTAAGTTCTCCGAATGCATTTGCAGAAGAAAACAGCATAATAGAAACAATAAATAAAATTATTATTTTTTTCATAACTCCTCCAACATCATGTGCGTCACGTGCACAACTTATAAGTTTCCTTTCGAGACGCCCGCCCTTCGGGCGGGACACCTATCATCAATCAGTTTTCCGCCTCAGGGACGGCCTGTTTTCTACTATTCTACTGGACGTGAAGGACCAACATCAGGAACGCCTGGGGCTGGATGCGACTGGGATGGATTTCCTGCGAAATAATCCGATTGGCCTGTGTAAGCGTCGTTCAGATCATCCATAGCGTCTCCGGCAAAAAGAGCGGTTGGCAGGATTAGAAAACCAAAGAAAAAACCGACAATAACTAGCAAAGTCCAAAATTTTTTCATTTTACTCTCCTTTATTGAAAACATTCATTACCCCGCAATCCTTCAACTCTTCAGCCTGTCTTGCGAGTTTAGAACATGCTTCTATTACGGAATTATACGCCTTGTTGGGATTAGGCGCTAGATGTTAGGGGTTAGGATACTTACTTATCTGCGTAAATTTTTTCCATGTCGGGTTTTTCGGTACAATAATAATGAACCCAGCCATAAACATAACTAAATAATCCAATCAATAACGCTGCTTTTGAAGCGGCAAACAATCCCGGAAGCCAAAGCACCATTAGACCAAATGTATACATAGCATTATTGGTAAATTTAAATATCCCCTCTTTGACTAACGGTTTTTCCCGATAAGATTTATCAAAATGATCAATACCCGTTGCCCTCAGGAACCCAAAATATTTTTTAACAGAATACAGCGTATAAAGAGCAGGAATTGCAAAGATAATGCCCAAAATATTTAATACAGTCCGATCTATATCCAGTGTGTTTTGGTTGGATATGGCTAAACCCGTGATTGCAACGAGCCTCCCGGCTAAGAGAACAAAAAAGATTCTTGCATAAACATAAAATCCTTTTTCTCCAAACCGCCCGGTGATCCAAGAGTAACAAAGCTCGAGACGCCACGCTAGCCATACATAAATCTGATGAATTATCGGAATAAGGACTGAGATAAGAATCCAAGTGAGCGTACTTAACCCTAAGAATTCGCCTGCAAGCACCCCCCGGATCTTCACGGCCTGAAAAACCCCCGCCAAAAGAACCACCAAAAGAATCAAATGAAGAACTTGTTTTTTAAACATTTTAAATGGGGCCGTTTACTTTTTATACAGTCGCTTCGGTAACTTCTTCAGAAAAGACCGTGTCACCTTGCTTTTTCGGGCACTCCCCCGTCCAGCAATAGAGGCAAAGTTTTTCCTTCGGAAGCCCGACTGCTTCAACCATATCATCTACGGTCTGATAACGAAGAGTCGTAACCTTGATATCGTGAGCGATCCAATCGATCATCTTTTTATATTTTTCTGAATTCTCATCGATATACTCAGAAACATCTTCCAGGTCCTGGCCTTCGATCGCGCGGATAGCTTTCCTTGCCGCTAGCTCATGAATACTTCTTGTCGAAAGACAAAACTTACAGGGAAACATTAAGGGCGGACAAGCCGGTCTGACATGCACTTCTTTAGCGCCATTTCCCCACAATTTATTAATGGTGAAGTTTTTAAGCTGAGTGCCTCTTACGATCGAATCGTCACAAATAACGATCTTACCTCCTTCAATAACCTCTTTGATCGGTACCAGTTTCATCCGAGCTACCAGATCCCGTATTTCTTGAGAAGGGGGCGTGTAACTTCTGCCGTAACCGGGCGTATATTTCACAAGAGGTCTTCTGTAAGGAATTCCGCTTTCTGCCGCGTAACCCCAAGCATGACCGACTCCGGAATCCGGAACACCGGCTGCATAATCAGGCTCGATATCTTTGTCTTTGCGGGCCATGGAACGTCCGTTTCGCTCGCGAGCACCTTCAGCGCTGATACCTTCATAAGTAGAGGCAGGAAATCCGGTGTAGATCCAAAGAAATGTGCATATTTGGTTTTGATCCCTACCTGGCATCTTTTGATGAACACCATCTTCATTAATCAAAACGATCTCTCCGGGACTTAGGTATTTTACAGTCTCAAAATTATTATTTAAGAAAGCGGTTGTTTCAGAAGTAACAGCCACGGCATCTTCCCGCTGACCCAGGACTAAAGGCGTATAGCCAAGGCGGTCACGGGCCGCCAGGACACCATCTTTATTTAAAAGCAACAGAGAAATAGAACCTTCGATCATAGCAAACATTTTTTCGATTCCGTTAATAAGATCTGTTCCTTGGCTTATAAGTTTTGCTATGAGTTCGGTGGTATTAACTTCACCTTTACTGGTCTCAGTGAATGAGATTCCTTTTTTGAGTAAGCCATTTGCGAGCTCTTCGGCGTTTTCGACCAAACCAACTGTCACAAGGCAGAAAGGACCGAATTTAGATTTTAAATAGATCGGCTGTTCATCAGAATCACTTATAGCGCCAATACCTTTATTGCCTTTAATGGAGTTGTAGTCGGACTGGAATTTCGCTTTGAACTGACTTTGGCTAATGTTGTGGATATGTCTTGTAAATTCATTACCAAGGACTGCGATGCCGCCAAACTGGGTTCCCAGATGTGTGTGATAATCCGTACCGTAAAAAAGATCTTTAATGCAGCTTTCTTTCGAAACGACTCCAAATACTCCACTCATTTATTTTCTCCGCTTGTTAAGGGTTTGTGTTGCCTAAGATAGTAAATCGTCTTATAGAGACAGTTTATTGTCAAGACGAGGCTAAGATTTTTTTACTTTTAATGACGTCTATTTATTTCTAGTTATCCACAGTTGCACCCGGTGCAAAGGGGACAGGTGGAGAGGTGTTTGAGTTTTGCTTAATCGATTGGTTTGAGAAAGGGGTTGGTGATGAAGTCAGCGGGCTTGACTCGCCAGCCCTTATAGGGTGATATCGGAAAATCAGCTTTACCAAAAGCATCAACGATTAATTCCGAACAAAAATAAGCGTTATCCATAGAACACTTTTTATTTACAAACTTGTTATCAAACAAAAAATTACAAGTAATAGGAACAAAGGTTGATAGCGCATAAAATCCTGCCCCAAAGGTACCATATTCATATCCTTCTTTATTCGCCTCATCGCAGAAATTTAGGACGCTATCAATAGCAGCTTCATCGCTAAGGTAACGATGCCTAAAAGCGCGCATCATGAAACCACCTTGGGTATATTTTGAAATATCCGTTTCAATGATTCCCTCACGTTGAGCTTCCCACACCTTCCCGTTACCTTTATAGATGGCGGCATGCGTCCAAAACCGATGTTCGAGTCTCCCCGTTAATACGTTTGAGATCTGAATATACCATGAGGAAAAGATGCTCTGCTTCCCCGTTAAGATAATGTCACCCTTTTTTAGGGAAGACGTGTCTTTTAGAGGTTTGTCGTATTTATAGAAGAAACCACAGATTAATCGAATGCAACCATAGAAAATAGTGATGAGACCAAGAAACACAACCGCTTTAATAAAGAACCACACCACCCCAAAAATAAATGAGATCATAAGGCCGCCGGTGTTTCTTTTTAGGCTTTAATAATTCTGCCACCCGCCGGAACTTGCCGAACCGCTGCCGCTACCCGAAGATCCGGGATTAATAACAATGACTTGAGGTGCTTGTTGAGGCGGCAACTGTGGGGCTGGCGGCTGTAGCGCGCAAGCAAGAAAAGTTGCAACTATTAGAACAAGAAACAATAGTTTAAGATTTTTTGTAGACATAATTAGTCACCACTCCTTTTTTATTGAAAAAGACAAGTAATGTTTTTTGCACTGTTCCGCCACTAGTAGCTATATTTAACACATACACATCCCCACCAGCTTTTGCGTACTCGTAAAAGAACTCTTTGCCTTGAGCTGTATTTCTGTACTTAGAAGGATTGCCAAACATCCCGATGATTTCCTGCTCTGTTGTCTGCCCTTTAACAATTTTACTCACTTCACTCTGTTTAATATCAAACCCGCGAGTTGTTGAAGGTGTTGTTGCGATTACACAGGCGCTGGAGAGAGCAACTGCTATAACTAAAATTACAAGACCAATAGTCGATTTGTTCATTGAATAACTCCTTCTCTTAAATTTGTGCCTATAGTATAGAACACCACTGGTTACAAGAACAACAAAAGTTATGATGAATGATATCAAATTACTGTCTGCTCTCACCCACTCAAGTCCCATCCGCATTAATGAAATCATTATGAGATAAAGCAATAAAATCTCACCGTTAAATGTTTTTCTCTTTCGATAAATAAAAAGAGAGAGAAAAATAATTATGCCGATAAAAAAAGCGTAAAGTTGTGCCGGATGTAATGGTGTGTGAAGCGGTTTAGCTAAAGCATAAACATTATGAAATGTTATTCCCCACGGCAGATCAGTAGGCCTGCCATAACAACAGCCTACAATAAAACAACCCAGCCGACTAAGCGGCAACCCCAGTGCAATTGCTAAGGCTACCGGGTCACATAATCGGCTAAAGGATTGCTTTGTCTTCAGACAATACAAATAACCGCCAAATAATCCGCCGAGGATCCCGCCAAACAAGACCAACCCCCCTTCCCAAAAACGAAGGATCATCATCGGATCTGCCGCATAAATTTGCCAATTGACAATAATAAATAAAAGGCGCGCTGCTATAAAAGACGGTAATAGAACGGCAAGTGCGACATTCGGCCCGATCTTTAAAGAAATATTAAGGCGTTTATTTTCTTTAAGGTAAAGCAGATAACCACAAATCAGGCTTAATGCAGCGACGATCCCAAAAAGTCGAATAGGAATTCCAAAAATAATAATAGGCTCAGGAAACATAAAGTGATTTTACATCGAAATTACATCGAACACAATTTAACGTTAATTTAATAAAAAGATAACAGTCACCTTTTATTTTCTTACTTTGAGGATCCAGATGGCAAGGCCGAGTTGCTGGGTGTCACTCGCTTCAAAGCTGTCAATCGATCCAAGACATCTTTTTACAACTTTGCGGTCTTTTTTGCTTTTTGCCCGCTTTACGGCAAGCGCAGCTTCCGCTCTTGTTCTTTTGTAATCAAAATCCCATAGCGAATTTTTATAATCATGCACTTTTATGAGTTTATCGCCGAGAGAAGTGTAGCCTTTTGTGGTGTCTTTAAAATTTTCATAGTTTTTAAGCATTCCTGTTTTTTTAATCCTGGGATTCAAATAAGCATCTGCAATAACAATAACGCCACCCGGCCTCACTAGACCTCTTAATTTCTTAATGGTCGGCTTTGCGGCGCCCCACACATGCGGCGGTCCGACCCACAAAAGCAAATCACAAACATTTTTTTGTTTTACGACTTCTCTAATATCTTTAACGATAAATTTACAGCACCGCCCAACCCCCTTCTTTTTTGCAAGCTGAGTAGCATAACGGGTGTATGACGGGACAATATCGTAACCTGTGACTTTTACTCCGTACTTTTTTACTAAAGGGATCGATACACCCCCTTGCCCACATGGCATATCAATGACTTCCATGCCTTTTTTAAGCTTTAGATTTTTAAATATGGATGGAAACTTCTTTTCCCAAGGATTGAGGATTTGGTTTTTGGGTTTAAAAAGAGAAAGAAGAGGGATCATCTCCCCCTCCACACTCATTATCCCCTTCAAATCTTTAATTTGTTTTTTTGTAAACTTCATATGTGAATCAGGGTGTCCTCAAGTAACCTGCCCGCCCTCAGCGGGCTTGCGCGCCTCAGGCGCGGACGCCTGTCTTCTATTTTATACGCGCCAGAGCTTTAATACCCCAGATAATAAATCGGATCAAAAGCACTATTAAATAAGGAAGGATTAAAATAAAAGCGTGAACTAGCCTTCCTGTTTCACTAGCAATGAGGTAAATAGGATAAAAAAAGAAAGTTTTCGTAGCGCAATCTAATACGATGAGTAAAGCCCAGATTACAACCGGCGAAGCCCATAACACTTCTCGTATCACAATTTTTTTAATTTCTGGTTTCATAGCCCTTCCAATCTATTGTAAACATGAAAATTATACGTCTTAGCAGGACTAAGCTCTATTGAAATTGGTTTTTATTGTAATGAGGTGCTCCTAGCGTAGCTTGCCCGCCACGCCGAAGGCGCGCAGGCTCTGGCGGGCCTGTCCCCTTTTTTTATTTTATCTTTTTTGACAAGGACAGAAAATATAGAGCGACACCGAGGTAAATCGGAATCCAAATCCACGGTGTTAGATAAAGAGGGACAATGGGGTTAAATAATATGGCTAAAAGCATTAAAGGGATAGCGTGGCTATTTAACAGCTCATCACTCCAGAGAGTGTATCCAACATAGGCAGCCGAGGCGCAAACAACAATGCGAAGTAAGATATAGAAAACACCCGGCCACATTGGGAGAACTGCAAGGCACAACACCAACGCCGAAACCAAAAGCAATATTTTTAGAAGTTTAGTTTGTTTTTCCGCATCCATCTTACTTATCAGCTTCTTTTCCAAAATCTTTAAAGAACAGCATAAGAGCGATTGTGATCACGATCATTCCCAATAACTCAACCAAGATAAGAGGAATGTTTACTATCGCCTCCGGAGGGATAGCATCAGACCGCCAAAACAAAAATCCAAAACCCACATCCCCACAAACTTTTTCAACACACACCCTAAAAGGAACATAAACAAAAGAGGTAACGAGAGTTCCCAGAGCACATACAACCAACACCCGCTTTTGAATCTTATTAATTTTCATAATTCCCTCTCAGCAAGAAGTTCGCTAGCCGTTTCAGCATCTTGCTCACTCACGTGTACCCGAACTCCTAAATACATAGCCATATCAGGAAGCATTCCGCCGCCCGTATCTCCCAGGATCGTTACCTGAATACCGTTTGATTCAAGATACTCTTTCGCCACCTCCGCATCCACGGCATTGAGGTAGGTTTTGATGCAAACCGATTCTTCACTCATTTTTTGTGCCTGTCCGCCTCTAGCGAGCCCGCCACCTTTTTACTGGCTTATATATAGTTGTCTGAGCCATATTGAGTAAAGAGTGTCGTATCACTTTTAATAACTTTACGTACGGGGATATGTTTCGGATGAGCCGCGTTAAGTATCCAGTCCCAAGCATGGTCTACTTCATCTGACTTAAAATACCGCGTGTCAATCTCAGCGAAAATTGATTCGGCAAGGATTTCACTCATAACTTTGGTCCATGAATGAGCCCCCACTATGGCTATATCCTCGAGATCATGAATATGTTTTTTAAGAAACCCAAATATTTTCCATTCTGCCTTGATATTTGCACTCTGCATTTCAGCAACATCAATAAGAAGCCTAATTTTTCTCTTCGCCCCACGTACAGCTACTTCCATCTCAGGAAGAAATTCTTGTATTTCCCGAGGGGTAAGTTTTCCTGTAACTTCAAATCCAAAAACGTTGCTCTGCCTTTGGTTGAATGCTTTTATACCCATAAACACGCTCTCCTTTTAGTTGTGTTAAAGGTGACAATCACCTTTTTCTTCTACCCATGTTTTTTTCTCGCGTCAAATATTAATATAAGCACCCCTGAAATAACAATTATTAAAATACCCAACACGGTCAAGAATGTCGGAATATGTCCCCACACCAGCCAGCCGATAATTCCGGAAACAACTATGGAACTGTAAGTCAATGGCCCCAAGACACTGGCCTTGGCATAATGAAGAGCTATCGTTGCTAACTTTTGTGCAAAATATAGCAAAACACCCATCACCGCAAAAAACACCCACTGTATACCTTGCGGCATCTTAAAAAACGCGATCATCACAAAAGCACTTAACATGGCACCGATAACCCCATAGTAAAAAAGGATACGCTGCCAAGGCTCACTTCTAATGTCTCGTCTAACAATTATTGACGCGGCTAGACAAAGGCTCGCAACAAGTGCGAACAGGTCCCCTGTAAAGCTCATGCCGTGGAGTCGCGGATGTACCACAATGAGCATCCCGACAAAACCTCCAATGATACAGAGGATGGATTTCCAAGAAAGACGTTCTTTCAGGGTAAACGTCGCTATGATGGCTATCCATAAGGGCGCTGTATTGAGTAAAGTAACGGCATCCACGAGAGGCAAGAGATTCGCTGCCTTAAATCCTAAGAAAGTCATACCGAAGCCCAACACTCCCCTTAGGGACAATAAGAAATATTTGTCAGATCTAAGCGCGTTAACACCGCCATTGCGCACTACCCAGGGTAAAGCACACAAAGTAACTACGGTAAAATTGAAACACGCGACTTGAGAGGTAGAAAAACCCCATTTTGACTGCACGTACTTGGCAACAGCGTATACCACCGCTACTATACAATACGACCCAGCGAACATTACCCCGCCCAAAATTGTTTTATTTTTCTGCATTATCGAAGTCTCTATTAAGTTTTCTGCCACTCGCAGGCTTTAGGTGACTGTCACCTTTTTATTCCTAATTGTTCTTCCGGCGCATGTGACATAACGGCATACCACCAATAGAAACCTCTTTATCAACTACAAATCCTTCTTTAAGGTAAAAATGATAAGCGGGGGTTTCTTTAGCTACACCGAGAATAACGCCAGAATATCCATCTTTTTTAGCAACATCATACAAGAATCCAAGCATCGCTTTGCCCAGGCCTTTTCCATGATGGTCGGGCAATGTTCCAAGAAGCGTAAGATCAAAATAGGGATCTTTATATTTAGGTCGCTTTGAAAGACCAATAATAAAATCTTTTGTGAGCTTCCAGCCTAGTATGCGGAAAAATTTAAAAAAGAACTGAGCCATTGCTATTCCTTTCGGTTCATAACGTGAATCAACCGAAAAAGAAACACACGCAAGCTCGCCGTCTTTCAAAATTCCATAAAAGTAAGCTTTTCCCGCCCTTCCAAAAGAGTCGATCAAAAGTTCAAGCATGGCTTCAGTTTTCTTTATGGGTGTACCAGGCGGCAACATGGGATGAGAAGCGAACGCTTGCTTCAAGACTTTCAGCATTTCCGCTCTGTGTGATAAATCGAGTTTATCAATCATAATGTCATTATACAGAAACTATGGGTTAATAGGTGATAGGTTTTGATAAACCGCAAAACGCAGGGCGCATGGAGCAAGGCAAAAAGGTTAGGGCGCCCTAGAGTAGGACGCCCAGTTATCTACAAATTATTAATTACCAGCAAAGCCGATTTTTTCCTGCGGCGGATATTTCTTAAGCACCTCTTGATAGCGGTTTTCCTCATCCATTAGAGGCACAGTTAGTGGTAGATGCCGCACACCAACAGTTATATCCTCTTGCGGGTTGGTGTACAGATTCACAACGAGTGTCCCACCGGTCTGCGTTACGATTGACCCACTAAAACCAGCGCTGTAACCACTTGGAAATACCGCTTTTTCTAACTCACATGTGATAATAGATTTGAACTCATCGATCCTCACACCCGAGAAGAACTGGTTAAGTGTATAGATACGACTGCGACGAGCTGACTGACCATTATCTGCGAGCAAGAATGAAGTTTGGTCAATACCATCCACGTAGCGATCCTTCGGAAGGAATTTCGTAACCTCAGCTCCCGGTGCTCCAGCGAGCGATATGCCGGTATTGAAAAGATCGGCAAGGTCAAAGATCCCGTCCGACTTGCGCGGTTCGATCATACCTTTCCAATAAACAAAGGTTGGTACACGCACTCCACCTTCCCAGCTAGATCCCTTACTACCTCGGAATGGAGTTCGTCCGTGCGGCGGTATTTCACCCTCCGGACCATTGTCCGACGTGAGAAAGATGATCGTATTCTCAAGCTGACCTGTTTCTTCAAGTGCTTTTATTAATCGGCCGAAGATATCATCTGCCTCAACCATAGCATCACTATATACCGTTCGCGCAGGCGATTTGCCGGCATACTCATCGTTAGGATAATTATCAAAGTGGGAAGCGCGTGTGGCATGATAGAGAAACCACGGTTTCTCACTATCTTTCATCTTGTGAATAAACTTCTCACTGTAATTTGCCCAATCTTGATCCAGATCCTTAATCGTCGTCAAATTAATTTCGTAGACGTTTTCAGGATCTTTCTTACCTTTTACACAGTGAACGTTATGATGATTAAAGTCGAGTTTCTGCATCCACTCAAAACGTTCAGGGCTCAACGCGATTTCAGGATTGAAATACACATCACGCCACTCGGTATACATGTCTGACACACTGAGAAAGCCGTAATAATCATCGTAGCCCACATTCTGCGGCTGACTTCCTTCATTCTCTCCCATATGCCATTTACCAACGCCTTGTGTGAAATATCCCAACTTCTGGAGAATGGCCGGCAGTGTTATAACACCGTCAAGCCCTCCGGCCTCACCGTACATCGGCGGTCTCAAAAGACCATGATGCAGAGGATTCTGCCCTGTATGTATAGTGGCTCTTGTAGGTGTGCTGCTAGGTGTGGCATAGGCCGATGTTAAAATCAAACCCTGGTGCGCTAGACGGTCCATGTTAGGAGTAGGATTTCCGACTGATATACCGCCACCGTTAAATCCCGGATCCATCCAGCCCACATCATCTAAAATAAAAAACATGATATTTGGTTTCTTTCCGGTGCGTTTTTCAAACGCAGCGAGTTTTGCGCGGGCCTGCTTCTCTTCATTTGGATGCTGCATCACCGGTTCCATATTGTCTGCAATATTAACCGCATCCTTAGTTATATATTGGTTAGGGTGATTGTAACCCTTAGCCGTTGTTTGACCCGTAGTGGATCCTCTGGTAATTCCATCGGCCGGCTCCTCGGTCTGCGCCAAGCAAGTTCCGCCGCCGCAAATGAGCGACAACATAGATGGTAAAGATAAAAGTGAAACCAACTTTTTATTCATAAACCTCTCCTGTTTGTTTTTATTACAAGCTTGTTATTCTATTTCAACAGCCAAAGGCCCTTCAACAACTTTCATTATATGTGAGGCCGGAAGACCGTTTGATAGAAGCTGCGTCATTACTCTTAAATACTTACGAATATACAGAAAAAACTTTTTATATCCTGCGCATAGATAGCTGAGGCCCGGTTCGTCTTCACAAGTAATGCCAAAACGATATTTGGGACAGCCGCCGCGACAAAGATTTAATACATCACATCTCTTGCAGGCCTTGGTCAAAGCCGACTCCTTGCTTACGCCAAATCCGGAAGAAAGAGATTTGCCAATCATCTCCGTAATGCTATCAGTCAAGATGTTCCCTAATTTGTATTCATCATAAACACAATGGTCACAAGCGTAGATATCACCGTTGTGTTCTAGTACAACCGCCCGGCCGCACTGGCTCGAAAATTTACACACAGACGAGGGATTTCCCATCCACGCGTGAAGCGCCCATTCAAAATTCATCACGAATATTTTGCCAACATCGTTTCTTACCCATTCATCAAAAACTCCGATAAGAAAATCTCCGTAGGCTTCTGCCTCTACGCTCCAGGGCGCGACCTGTGTGTTGGTTTCTGCTTTATCCAACGCTGCCGGTCCAGCCAAACGAAGGCCGCATTGGGCAGCGTTAACATCCGCCTCTCGCTCAACTATGGGCATAAACTGGACGTATTGCACCCCTTCATCCTTAAAAAATTGATATACCTTTTTTGACTTATCCGCGGTTTCTTTTGCGACGCACGCCATAATATTAAAATCCACGCCGTGTTTCTTTAAGAGCCGCAAGCCGCGCATCACAGAATCAAAAGTGGGCTTTCCTTCACGTTCGACACGATAACGATCATGGACTTCTCGCGGGCCGTCAAGACTCAGCCCCACAAGAAAATTATTCTCTTTAAAAAACCGGCACCACTCATCGGTAAGCAGAGTGCCGTTTGTCTGAAAAGAATTTTTTATTCTTTTGTTCCCCCCGTACCGCAACTCGAGCCCGACCACCTTGCGAAAAAAATCGATCCCTAAGAGTGTGGGCTCCCCTCCTTGCCACACAAATTCAATCTCTCCTCCGATTTGTTCAGCTATATATTTTTTAATATAAGCCTCGAGAACATCATCGCCCATCCTGTAGCTTTCGTCTTTCCCGAAAAGCGCTTTTTTATCTATGTAATAACAATACTCACAATTCAGATTACAGACAGGACCTATGGGCTTGGCCATGATGTGAAAGCCTTGCGCTGAATTATTTTGCATAGCCTTATTGTTTCATCCTTACAAACGTAACATTAAATTCTCTCTTGCTGCCCGCGTGAAAATAAATGCCGCCGAGCTCATCACGCTTATCATCATATGTCAGCGTATATGTAGATCCGGGATATCCGCGATCGCGAAGTTTAATGAATACCTCAACCCGGCCATCGACATCCTTCACCTCTGCCTGGGAAACATTGATCGGCCTAGGATTAAAATAAGCAGCCTCCATTTTGCCGCTGGGCTCAATATTTTTTATCTCAATAACATAACCGCCGTCTAATCGATACCATTTCCCTTTTAAGCTTTCGAAAACGCCCCCCCGCGTCTTATCTTGAGCAAAAGAGTTGGTAACTAGAGCAAGGCTCATTGCAATAAAGACCACAAAACAAAATCCGAAAAGATTCCTTCTCATTTTTTTAATTTTTCCTCGCCAACGCTTTAACACCCCAGATAAGAAATCGGATCAAAAGCACCGCCAAATAAGGGAGAGCCAAAATAAAAGCATGAGCTAGCCTTCCTGTTTCACTAGCAATGAGGTAAATAGGATAAAAATAGAAAGTTTTCGTAGCGCAATCTAATACGATAAGCAAAGCCCAGATCACAACCGGCGAAGCCCACAGCACTTCTCGTATCACAATTTTTTTAATTTCTGGTTTCATACTTTTGTCACTCACCTCCCCGCCTGTTTTTTATGCCTGTCCCCTTTTTGGCGACTGTCACCTTTTTATTTAATTAAATCTTTCCATTAGAAATATCAAAGAACCGCTCAAAGAAGCGTATCAATTTATCCAAAACACTCTCACGTTTTCTGGAACGCTCTCCTCCGGGAGAAAAGCGTGATACAGGAGGCAAAACTTTGACCAGAGCAGTTCCTGCGGTTGTAACACTGCCATTACGAAACGCGTTTCGCACAAATTTATAGGTTTCGTCGTGATCAAGATTTTCGTGTTTAATAATCTTTTCCAGTTCCTCAATTTTTTTCTTTTCCACATACTTCTGCCAGTCTTCATCCACCACCGAATGTATATCAAGCGAAGCGATAAACTGGTTGATGAGGTCTTTCTTGTTGCGCAGTTCAACGCTTGAGTCGATTGCCTTATTAATATCTACG
>CAZLUT010000039.1:0-19757 GCA_964562805.1 uncultured bacterium
CAGCAACTGAATTGGCTAATACTTTAGCTGATGAGATTAAGCTAAATATGGTACCTCGCACTTGAGCCATACTAATCACTTGAATACCGGGTTCGTTATAGAGATCTTCCTCAAAATCTCCTAGCTCGTGAATGTTTGTTAATTTAATTCCGATCCCAGTCAACTTATCCGGAAGATCAAAAATATCTTGAGCCGTTTTAAGCGGTAAAAAGGTAAGTCCATCATCCTGGGTTCCCGTTCTCTCAAAAATTCCAACCACAGTTAACACTTTATTAATACCAGGAACAAACACCTTGTCCCCTACAAGACGCTGTTCCACCTCAGCTGCCTCATAACCCATAATCGCTTCGTCCGCTTTATTATTTAAAAACCAGGAACCTGATTTAAATTTGACCCACGGTTTAAGCTTTAAATAAGAATCCTCAATTCCCATATAAAGCGCAAAACCACCTTGGCCATCTAAACGATCCGGGTCATAGACGGAGGAAACAAGTTGCGGTGTTATTTTGTCCACTCGAGGATCATTAACAATTCTTTCATAAACGTCATCTTCCATATAACGAAGACCGCCGCCGCCTTTAAGCATCAGAGTGGCCGCTTCATAGGGACAGCCTTTTGCGGTTACCAGCACCTGATATCCCATCTTATCAATATTTTGATGCAGCGCTTTCTGATACCCGGCATCAAATCCCAACAAGCTCACCAAGACAGCAACGGCAATGGCTACTCCACCTACAGTAAGAAAAGTTCGAATTGGTTTTCTTTTTAAATTTTTTAAAGCAACTATTAAAAACTTCATGTGATTTTAACCTTCCTCCCTACAATCATAGGCGCTGTTCTTTTTTTAGTCGAAACAACACCTTCCACAATAATATTGCGCCCAACACGCTGAGGTATTGAAAGGCCATTTGGCTCGATATCCACATAAACAATCCCTGATTTGTCTTTAAGTTCAAACCAGCAACCCGAAGGACATTCAGTAACTATCTTGCCTTCAACTTTGACTACCTTGCCCTCCAAAGCTCCCGTTTGAGTCATAATTTCTTTTACAGAAGTAGTTTTTCCCTCCATTATCGTGCCGCCAAACTCTTCGGGACCGCCGCAACCCACGATCATGATCAACATCGCTAAACTTAGCGCAAAAGAAATAAAGTAATTTTTCTTCATTTTGAAACCCTCGCTTTTTCTATGGAGGCCGCCCCGTAGCGGTTGTCCAATTTAAATTCATCCAAAAGAATGAGATTCTTCTTTATGCCTCGCATCGTTAAAAGAAAATCTTCTTCACTCCTCTCGGTTGGATTCTTAATACCTGTGAAAGCATCCGTATTTTTATAAAAATCCTCCAAAGAAAGGCCTATAAATTCCCCGGTAAATGTCTTATCTCTAAATTTTTTGGCTTCTGGTGAAGAAATTTTTTGATAATAAAAATCTGTAATTTTTCCGTCGAGGTCAGTTGCCAAAATTAACTGCATCCCTCCAAACACACCCTTTTGATTAACACCATGAATATAGCCTATTTTTTCTTTCCCCTTTAGAATCGTGTAATAGGCGTAGGGCACATCAAGCGTTTCATAAACTGGCTCAAACTTGTCTCCGAGCCTTACTTCCAATAACTTTCCAAGTTCCTTGCCGCCCCTTTCATCAATCGTAATAAAATCTGTTTTATAGCCAGTTGATTCTGGGAAAAGCTTTTTAACATCACGATCGGGATCGTTTAAAGTGCAGCCAACAGCAGCATAAAGAGAAGCTGCCCTCACCATCATGAAACCGATCGCAAAACCCACCAATATAAAGCGTTTCATATTTTTTTACCCAAAATAATATAGTTGAAAGAGTATTTCATGATCTCTTTTTCTTTCATAAGAGTGCAGATCTCCAAAATAAGCAGCTCTAAACCATAATTTAGAAGTTATCTTATAGGAAAACCCAGCTCCTAAAGTTATTTCGCTTGCCCCGGCATAACTCAATTCTTCATTAAAAAAACGGCCTTGTAATTGTAGTTCCAAGTTTTGCAACCCGGGAACGGTGTAATCAACCTCTCCAAGAACACCCAAAACTCCGTGACTCTCATTCCACCCGATAGAAGTTTCACCTTTAAACTTATATGATCTCCACTCGTACATACCATCAACGCCCAGCCTTTTCTTGGTAGTTGATTCGCGTGAAACTAATTTAGCGTTAGGAATAGTTCTCATTTGTTTGCTCTCTAAAGTGTTCCCAGCAAGCAAAGACAGCCCAGCTTGAAAACTTCGAGTAGCTGGCCAGCCAATACGGCCTGTTACCAAAAAATTATCTTCGATAAACCGGATTCCCATCCCCGAACCGAGACTGCCCATCGCCTGGATATCAAAAGGTCCTATTTGATCGAAGTAAGCAACCCCCCAATCTTTCTTAAAACCAATATCGATCATTGCAAGAGTCTGAAAAAGAGTCCCGTGGGTATCTACTATCGGTTCCAAACCGTAGGCCGGATCAAAATGCCCAACTCGAACTTTTCGGCCAAGACCTAATTTATATTCTAAATAAGCGTTATGAAACTCGACTCCCCAGGCATAATGTCTATTTTGAGAAGGGTCATAGGAAGTGCGCACCTGAAGATCAAGTGTTAGAAAATCACCATAATCATTTGAAAATTTACGGTAATATTCAAAGCCAACCGAATTCCGCTGAGCTGGGCTTTTACCCACCCAATGGTCAACCCTCGAATAGCCGCCAACCAAATTTGCTTCTTTGTAGAAAAGATCCTCTCCTGCTTCAGCAGTTGAAATAAAATAAAAAAAGCTAAAAACTAAAAAGAAAGTGAGTGGGATGATTTTTGAGTAGTAACTATATTTCATAGAAGCCGCTTTAAACCTCTTCATTAATATATACCTCAAAATTCATTTTCTAAAGCTCTTTAATAAATCGACGATTTCCTTCAATTTTTCGTCTTTTTCCTGGGCCTTCTTTCCATGAAATGCAGTTTTGGCACACCCTTCTAAGTGACTTTCAAGAATCTCTCCTTCAACCCTCTTTAAAGCCCCAATCGCAGCACCTACAACTTGTAAGATCTCAACACAGTAACGTCTCTCATCGATCATTTTCTGAATAGCGCGCACCTGGCCTTCAATTCTGCGAAGTGAGGTTAATTTATCGTGGTGGCATGTTCCCTTTTTCATGCTAAAGAATAGCATACCCCCCTGGGGTATGTCAAATTAATGGGAAATTTTTACCCTTTTTGGAATAATTCGGTTAGTTCTTCTGGAGAATATCTGGCACAAAATGAAACGAAAGAATCATCAGAATTTCGGTTTTCGAAATAAGTCTCAATAATTGTTTCGAGAAGTTCTGGGATGTCACCTACAGGGATAGAATCAAAAACTTTTTTTGAAAAGCTACTTTCCCCGCCAAGAGAGCCTCCTAGGTAGATATGAAAAGCATCATACTTCTTGCCGTCCACCATTTTAATAGCCCCCATAAGACCAATGGCGGCCACTTGTTGCTGGGCACAGCTATTGGGACAACCTGAGATATGAATCGGAATCGTGTCTTTCACGTCAGGAAATTTGGAAACGAGTCTAGCGGTTAATTTTCTGGCAAATGCTTTGGTTTCAACCAAGGCTAAATTACAAAATTCATTCCCAGTACAAGCTACTACCCCCCGATGAACACCGTTTTCCCCGAGGTTAAAACCGCTCTTTATTAAATCTTTTTTAAGAGACGGGGTGTTTTTCTCTTGAATATTGATCAAAATAATATTTTGTTGATTAGTTGTCTTGAACTCTCCAGAACCATATTTTTCACTCAAATCGGCAAGCCCTAAAAGCTTGTCTGATGTTAAACAGCCCGTTAAAACAGAAAGGCCGATGGCAACTAGCCCCTTTTGTTTCTGGGGAATAACGCCAAAATAATTCTCTGGAAAGTTTTCAGCAATTGGCACCTCCTCACATCTTTCCAGGTTATAGCCAATTCTATGTTCAACCTCTTTTAAAAGCTTTTCCGGACCCCAGCTCTCAACAAGAAATTTGAGGCGGGCCTTCCGTCTATTTTCTCTATTTCCAAACTCTTTAAAAATTTCACAAATTGCTGTTACGACCGGAACAATGTCTTTTTTCTTTAACGCGACGGGCAATTTCTTTCCGAGCATAGGATCTCTTGAAAGACCGCCGCCCGCCTGAATGGCAAAACGAGGCTCTTTATCCCCCGCTTTTTTGAAACCATAGATACCCACATCATTTATTTCGGGTTGGGAAGCATCTTGAAGACTGCCTGAAATAGACACTTTAAATTTACGGGGAAGATTTGAAAAAGTTTTGTCTTTCACCAAAATTTGCCCAAGCTCTTCAATGGTATCCTGCACATCGCCTGCTTCGTCTTGCTCAATTCCGGCAAGTGGCGAACTTGTTATGTTGCGCGGAGCATCCCCTCCGGCACCTCTTGTATTAATATTTACCGCCTCCAGTTTTTTAAAAATAGCGGGCAAATCTTCTACTTTAAGCCAATGAAGCTGAAAAGCTTGGCGGGTTGTTAAATCGGTTATTCCTTTTGAATAATCGCGAGCTAATTCTGCAATGACGCGAAGTTGTTTTGAATTAACTCTCCCACCCGGTAATTTGAGCCGTAAAAAAAAGTAAGGCTCTGTCTTGGGTCGCTGCTGATAAAAACCAAAATATTTAAATCTTAAAAAGTCATGTTCTTTGATTGAAGCAAAGCCCTCACGGGCTGCTTTTTTTAGATCCTCAAATGAATCGAAAGGATTTTTATCTTCCTTGATCTGTTCTTCTTTAATAAGAGCCATTATTTCCTTTTTTAGTCCTTTATTTTAGTTAGTGTTTCGCTGAAAGCCAAAATAGTTTTTTTAATATCCTTATCACTGTGCATCATTGAAACAAAATTAGCTTCAAAAGGCGATGGGGCAAAATAAATTTTTCTCTCTAAAAAGCTATGATACATCTTTTTAAACAGCTTTTTGCTTTGACTGTCGGCATTTTTATAGTTTTTTACTTTCTCCTCTGAAAAAAACACAGTAAACATAGAAGCAATTCTGTTGATTTGAATATTAACGCCGAGACTATCGGCCGTCTCTTTCAATCCTTCGCATAACACCAAAGTTTTTTCTTCTAATGGGCGGTAGGGATTTTTTTTCTTCAACACTTTCAGATTAGCCAGGCCGGCAGTTACGGCTACAGGATTGCCCGAAAGAGTTCCTGCTTGGTAAACAGCGCCAAGTGGCGCCACACACTCCATAATTTCTTTCTTTCCGCCGAACGCCCCCAAGGGCAAACCCCCGCCCAAAATCTTTCCTAAACAGGTAAGATCCGGAGTGATACCAAAATATCCTTGAGCCCCTCCATAAGAAAGACGGAACCCAGTAATGACTTCATCAAAAATTAATAAGACTCCATATTGATCACACAATTCCCGCAAACCCTTCAGGAAGCCTTCTTCGGGAAGAATAACGCCCATATTGCCGCAAACAGGCTCAACGATGAGCGCTGCCACCTCTTTGCTTTGTGTTTTAAGGGCTGAGGCGACTGCTTCCAAATCGTTATAAGGTAAAACCATTGTATGTTTCGTAAAATCTTCCGGTACTCCTAGGCTGTCTGGAATCCCTAGGGCACTCGCACCCGAACCCGCTTTAACTAGCAAGTAATCCGCATGACCATGATAACAGCCTTCAAACTTAACAATTTTTTCTTTCCGGGTGAACCCGCGGGCTACTCGCACCGCACTCATTACAGCCTCTGTTCCGGAACTTGTCAGGCGGACCAACTCACAACTTGGAACTGCCTCAGTAATTTCTTTTGCAAACTCAACTTCCAATTCTGTCGGAATACCAAAGCTTGTTCCTTTTTCGACGGCTCTTTTTATTTTTTTAATAACTTCAGGATATGCGTGGCCTAATATTAAAGCCCCCCATGACATGCAATAATCCAGAAACTCCCGGCCATCAGAATCATAAATTTTAGAACCTTTGCCTTCTTTAACAAAAATAGGCTCACCTCCGACTGAACGGAAGCTTCTTACCGGACTATTAACTCCACCCGGTATGAATTGTTTAGCTTTTTTAAAAAGTTCCATCTTTACTTTTTTAACCATTTAGCCGCTTCATTCGCATAATAAGTAATCACAAGATTAGCACCCGCGCGCTTCATGCTTAAAAGCGTTTCAAGCACTGTTTCTTTTTCATTGACAAACCCACGCTCAGCAGCAGCCTTTATAATCGAATATTCCCCGCTCACGTTATAAGCGGCAAGAGGGACATGGAACTTCTCTTCTATTTTTTGAATAACATCCAAATATGCCAAAGCCGGTTTTACCATTACGATATCGGCTCCCTCCTCTATATCCTCTCTTACTTCTCTTAAAGCTTCCCGGCTGTTAGATGAGTCCATTTGATAGTATTTCCGATTTCCATATTGAGGCGATGAGTCATAGGCTTCTCTAAAGGGTCCATAAAAATTAGACGCGTATTTAGCCGAATACGCCATAATACCCGTATCTTTAAACCCTTTTCGATCTAAGGCATTTCGAATCGCCTTCACTTGCCCGTCTGTCATAGCTGAAGGCGAAACAAAATCAGCTCCAGCTGTTGCGTGATTCAACGCAATTTTGGCCAACACCCTTAAAGTAGCGTCATTGTCTATTTTTTTATTTTTAACAACACCGCAATGACCATGAGGCGTGTACCCGCAAAGGCAAACGTCTGTCATTATAACAATAGAATTTTTAAATTTTTTCCGGATCGCTTTAATGGCCTTCGGAATAATGTCGTTTTTTTGGCAGGCAGCCACGGCTCCCCGATCTTTACGATCTGAAATCCCAAATAACAAAACAGTACCGATACCATTTTTCTTTGCTCTTGCAATCTCATCAAGCAAGTAATCGATTGAAAGGTGATAAACCCCAGGCATTGAATCAATGGCTTTTTTCTTTCGAGTCCCGCTAGTAACAAAATATGGCTGAATCAAATTTTTAGGCGAGAAGTTTGTTTCACTTAAAAGACTCCTGATAGCAGCGTTTTGCCTAAGCCGTTTTAATCTTGTTTTAGGAAACATGCCGTATCACCTCGTTATTTTTGGCGTACTTTTTTAAAGCTGTCTCGGTTACAGGTCCGATGACTCTGCAAGCAATGCCTTCGGGTATATTTTTATATTTTTTGAAAAAATTATCCACACCCGAGGGGCTCGAAAAAACAATTTCATCAATGTTGCTCAAATTTTGCTTTTTAGCTTTAATGGGCAAATTACGGTAAATAGTTAAAGGAGCAGCCTGAGCACCCCTACGCCTTAATTCTCTTACCATTTCGTTTCGCGCCAAGCTGGATCTGGGAATTAAAATACGCTTTTCCTTTAAATTAAATCTTCCCAGCATCTTACAGATCCCGGCAGCCGATTCTTCCCACGGAACAAGGCTTGCTTTCAAATTAAATTTCTTAAGCTCACGCGCTGTTGTTTTTCCGATAGCAATAAGAGTTTTTTCTTTGAGATAATTTAAAGTTTTCCTCTTCTTCAGATACCGCTCTAAGAAAAATTGAACCCCATATTGAGAAGTAAATAAAAGCAGGTCGAATTTATCTATTTTTTTAATAACCAAATCTGCTTGCTTAAACTGATTCAAGGGTTTGATGGTGATCATAGGAGAATGAATAATTTCACCGAGGGGGCGAAAGCGATCAATGCTTGTGCCTGTCACCAAGATACGTGGGGGTCTTATTTTGCCTTTTAGTTCAATGACTTCCCCGACAATAAAAATGGCAGGAGGTTTTAAATTGCGCGCTTTGGCTTTTGAAGCAATATTAGAAAGAGTACCGACTATAACTTTCTCGTTTTGAGTTGTTCCCTCTTCGATCAGGGCACATGGTGTATCGGGAGCTTTTTTCTTTTTGATAGCTTTAATGATTTCTTCCAAATTTGAAACGCACATCAAATAAATAAGCGTATCCGCTTCGGGCACAGAAACAGGGTTCCTCTTCCCAGTCGGGTGCCCATTCACGACAGCAAAAGAAGAAGCAATATCCCGATGAGTTAAAGGAATGCCGCCTGCGGTTGGGCAAGCGGAAATGGATGAAAGGCCTGGAACGATTTCTACCTGAATACCATTTTCTTTGAGATAAACGGCCTCCTCGCCACCTCGTCCAAAAATAAAAGGATCCCCTCCTTTGAGTCGTACAACCACTTTACCTTCTATAACCTTTGCATGCATCAGTTGATTGATTTCCTCTTGCGGCATTAAATGATAATCTTTTCTTTTGCCAACAAAAATTAGTTCTGCACGAGATCTAGCTTTTTTGAGCAACGCTTTTCGAACCAAGTGATCATAAAGAATAACATCGGCCCGTTTGAGGACTTCTAAACCTTTGACTGTAATAAGGTTGGGGTCGCCTGGGCCTGCTCCCACCAAAAAAACCACGCCTTTTCTGTCCGAGCTTTTTATTGAAAGCTTTTTCTTATCAAGTTTTGAAAAGATTCTTTTAAGACACTTATCATTTTTTCGAACCGTTATGGCAAGAGAACCTTGTAAAGGATGGGGTGGAAATGGTTGGGGGCTTAATTTTTCTGTAATTTTATTTTTTAGTCCCAAGCGGATAAGCGCAATGCTTGCAACAATAACAGCATCCAATTTTCCCTCTTCAAGTTTCTTCAGTCTCTCATTGATGGTGCCCCTGATATCTATAATTTTTAAATCCGGTCTTAAACGCTTTAGCTGACCTTTTCTTCTCCGGCTACTTGCCCCAATTCGGGCGCCGCGCGGCAGTTCTTTTAGTTTTAAATTTCCTTTTGAAACCAGAGCGTCACTCGCTTCTATCGATTGAGTAAAAGCTGCGATTTTAATACCTCGGGGTAAGGGGTTGGGCAGATCTTTAGCGCTATGCACTGCAAAATCAATCTTTTTATTTAGCAAGGCCCTATCAATTTCTTTTGTGAAAAAATCCGTATCTTCCGTCTTAGAAATAGAAGTCTTTTTATCTTTATCGCCGAGTGTTTTGGTGCCAATTATTTGAGCTTCAAAATTAGGATTGATCCTTCGAATCGCTTGAAACACTTCTTGGACCTGCGCTAGTGCTAAGGGGCTTTGCCGAGTTCCTACTTTGTAGACCGTTTGATTTGATTTCATAAAGAAACTGGCTCTTTTTTCCTTTGAATAGTTTCGGTTAGCATTTGAATAAATTTGGGATGCTTCATTATAGTCTTTGCCCGAACGTATTGAATGCCGTTTGCTTCAGCTGTTTGTTTCGCGCTACAATCAAGATCATATAAAACCTCCATATGATCACACAAAAAACCAAGCGGTACCACCACGACACCTTTCTCGCCTCCCCGAGAAAGATCTTGAATGACTTCCCTTATATCAGGTTCAAGCCACGGCTCTTTTCCGCTCCCGCTTCGAGATTGATAACCAAGAAACCACTTCTTATGATTAATTCTTTCGGCAACCAATTGACTTGAAATCTTAAATTCATCCGAATAAGAACAGTGAGGGCAATTTTCGTTCATCTGAATCGGTATTGAATGTGCTGAAAAAATAATAGGGATTTCATCTCTAAGCGATGTCGGGAAATGATTAAGCGCTTCCCACGCAACCTGGGCCTGGGCCTCCATAAAATTTTCATCCCGATACCATTCATTTAAAAATAAATATTGAAGGGATGCGCTCGCGTGTTTGGCTAAGCTATTCCTAACATCTTCTTTATATCGATCGTATGAAACTTCGGAGCGAAACGCGGAAAGAATAAAAGCCAGCCCTTTTTTAAATCCTTGCTTTGCAATATCTTGAACAACATCTTCAATGAAAGGATGCCAATTTTTCATTCCAATAAAAATAGGAATCTTAATCCCAATCTTATCAAGTGCAGTGGATAAATTTTTCTTTAACTGGAATGCATTTTCATTGTAAGGAGAAAAACCTCCTATTTTTTCATATTGTTCGGTAACAAAACGTATTCTTTCTTCCGGAATATTTTTATTTTGTGCAATTTTTTGAATAAAAGGAACCACTTCTTCTCGGGAAGTCGGGCCGCCATATCCAAGAATTAAAATATGGTCATATGACATAATTAATTAAACTAAAGATAATTCTTTTTGCGGTATTTTAAAAAATTTTAAGGCTGCATCGGTCTGAGCCTTAGCCCGTTTAACACAATCAGGAAGGCCAATTCCCGAATAGGCATTGCCCGCTAAGAAAAGTCCTGGAAAATTTTGAAGTTGGGATTGGATTCGATCCACCAATTCCAGATGGCCCACATGATATTGAGGCATCGCTTCGGGATAACGAGAAATAAGAGAAAATAAAGGTTCTTTTTTGACTCCCAAATAATGTTCGAGTTCGCTCCTAACCATCACCGCCATATCGGAATCGCTTAATTCATACATTTCCCTATGAAGCGCACCTCCTACAAAAGCACGCAGTAAAACCTTATTCTCCGGGGCTCGTCCGGTGTATTTAATACTTGAGAAACTGCAGGCAACTAATTTTCGTTTATCAGCGGTCGGCACAACAAAACCAAATCCATTTAAAGGGTAAGGAATATCTTTACGATTAAACACCATATTCACAGTTGCAACTGATTCGTAAGGAATCTGGTTTAAATCGCGGTTAATGTTGGGCGAAACAGAACTTAAAATTTTTGAGGCTTGAGGAGCCGATACTGCCAGGATAATTGCGTCCGCCCTCAAAGATTCTCCCGAATCTAATCCAACTTCCCATTCTCGATTCTGCTTGAGAGATGAAACAGAAGATGAGAATTTAAAATTAACTTGGTTTAATTCTTTTTCTAGTGTTTTGATAAATGAGCCAAGCCCATCTTTCAATGAGAGAAACAAGCTATAACGCGGGCCGCTTATGCTTTGAGCTGTATTTTTTTGTCTTGAGCGCCTGCGGGCCACTAATGCCTTAATGACACTTCCATACTTTTTTTCCATTTCAAGAAATTGGGGCATTGTGGTTTTAAGGCTCAGATTCTCGGGGTCTGCCGTATAGATGCCGCCGATCATGGGTTGAGCAATGCGTTCTAATGCCCCCCTACCCAACCTTCTTCTTACAAAACTTGCTACACTTTCGTCATCTGTGTCTTTCTTCGGAGGAATAAAAATCTCTAAAGCCATTCTTAATTTTGTTTTCCAACTCAAAAGGGGTGACAATGCAAAAGTGCCAACCTGAGAGGGTGCCATCAAATAAAGACCTTCGGGGACTTGAATCAATTTCCCTTTTTTATAAATGAAACTTCTCCTGAAATCCGGATTGGTACCAATTACACTTTTCTCTATTCCGAGTTCTTTAATTAGTTCCAAAGCAGCGGGCTTTTCAGAAATAAAGGCATCGGGCCCACCCTCCATTAAAAAACCACTTCGAGAAAAAGTTTCAATAACGCCGCCCAATTTTGGCTTTGATTCAAGAAGTGTGATTTCAATATCTTGATCAGCCTTTGATAAATAGTAAGCGGCACTGAGTCCTGATATTCCACCGCCAACTATAATCACGCTCTTTTTCATTGCTACTTCTCCACAGGGCAGGCGCTCATCTCGTGGACCATGTCCACAAGTGCTATCACATTTTCCACTGGGGTTTCGGGTTTTACGCCATGACCTAGATTGAAAATAAATCCGGGCCTGCCATCAACCTCTTCCAAAATTCTTTTCACATGACGCCGGATAATATCAGGCGTTTCGAAAAGAATCATAGGATCCAAATTACCTTGAATAGCTTTCTCCGCGCCAATAACTCGCTGGGCATCATCAAGACTTATTCTGTGATCAACGCCGACCACATCTCCTCCCGCTTTAGAAAACGAATTTAAAAAAGGAGCTGTACCGGTTCCAAAATGGATAATAGGAACCTCTCCCTTGATACTTCCAAGAACTTTCTGGCTAAAAGGTAAAACTTGCGTCTCATACTCCTCCGGTCTTAAACATCCAACCCAGCTATCAAAGATTTGAATGGCATCAGCGCCTGCTTTTATCTGTCCCTTTACATATTGAATAATGGCACGGCTCACAACTTCCATTAATTGATTCCAAAGGCTGGGTTCTTGGTCCATAAATTGTTTTGTCTTGGAAAAGTCCCGCGAACTTCCGCCTTCTATTAGATACGAAGCCAAAGTAAAAGGGGCTCCCGAAAAACCAATTAAAGGAATATTGGGTTTAAGATTTTTCTGAGTTAAAGAAATGGCGTTTGCCACACATGACAATGAATCTTCAATATTAACTTGGCTAAATGAATGAATCGTTTTTTGATTCAGATCAGGGCCCGTAATAACAGGGCCCTTTTTTTCAAGATATTCCAACTTAAAACCAAAAGATTCCAAGATAATAAGCAAATCCGAAAAAATAATCGCGGCATCAGCACCTATTCTTTCTTGTGCTGTCACTGTTGCCTTCGAACAAAGTTCTGCGTTTTTGCACAATTCCAAGAAAGAAACGTTTTTTCGGAGATCTCGATATTCCTTCATATAACGCCCGGCTTGTCTCATTAGCCAAATGGGCGTATAGGGAACCTCTTCTTTCAAGCAGGCTTTAAGAAAGGGAGAATTTTCAAGCTGCTTCAAATGGAAACACTCTCGCTCTTTTTCATTTTTGCCGGCTCGTAAATACAGCAAGGGTCTTCTCCCAGATAGTCTCCTGTTAAAGCGTAGGCCCTTGAGCGGGATCCTCCGCAAATATCCCGATAGGGACAAATGCCGCATCTTCCCTTTAAAAGACCCGGATCTCTCAATTCTTTCATGAGCGAGCTATCGCAATAAATTTCTTTTAATGTTTTTTCTCTAACAGACCCTGCTTTAAGCGGCAAAAACCCGCTCGGAAATACTTCGCCTTTATTTGAGACGAAGACAAAGCCTTTCCCGGAATTAACGCCTTCGGGGGCTCTACCGATACTGCCTCCGGGGCCTTTTCGTTTTCTTAAATATTCAGGCAAATCACGTCTCTCCAGAGAAATTTGACTAGGGTTAAGGCCCGAGCGCTTCATTTCTTCTTCAATATAAAAACGCCTGTAATGGGGGGCTTCTGTTATTTTGATAATAAAATCTGAATTCTTACTTAAGCTGTAAATTTTTTGAAATGCTTCTTCGAACTTTAAAGCGCTCAAAAGCGGAAGTTCTCTGCCGCGCCCGGTTGGTACCAGAAAAAAAACTTCCCAAAAAACAATTCCAAGCTTCCGGACCAAATCAATTAAGGGGTCTAGTGCGGCCGTATTATGGACATTAATAAGCGAATTAATTTGAGTGGCAAGTCCCTCCTTTTTAGCAAGCTCAGCGCTTTTAAGGGTGTGCCGAAAAACTCCCTCGACTTTTCTAAAAGCATCGTGATCTTCGGGGTTGGCTGCATCCAAACTAAAAGCTATTTGATCTAAACCTGCCGCTTTAAGTTCTTTAATTTTTTCTAAGGTCAAAAGGGGTGTTGCAGCGGGAATAGTTCCTGTTCGAAGACCAAGTGAAGTGGCATAACGAATTAATTCGGTTAAATCACGCCTTTTCAGAGGATCTCCGCCGGTAAAAACAAGTATGGGAGCTCCCATATCCTTAACATTTTTAATAAGCTTGAGAGCTTCTTTGTGATTCAGTTCTTCCGGATCCGGCTCCGTCTCGGCAGATGCTCTGCAATGGACACATTCCAGGTCGCAGGCATGGGTTGTTTCCCAGCAAACAAGGAAAGGTGTTTTATTAAAATCAATTGAGTGCATTCCTAATCTGCCCCTATACCACTTACTGCCATTTCTTTTTGATTCAAGCGTTCCCAAAATTTTTGAATTTCAATCTCAATAATTTTTCTGACTTCCTCGGCCTCTCTCTTACGGCTCTCGAGATTTTCTCCAACTAATCCGTCTAAATGGCCGAGATTAAATAGTTGAATTCCGGCATTCTCTTTTATTTCAGGTTCAATATCGCGGGGCATGGCAAGATCAAAAAGTAAAACAGGCTTCTTAAAATCAAAATCTTCTTTTTTTAAAATAAAGCCATCCGAAGCTGTTGAGCTGATTACAATATCCATCTCTTTGAGATTTTTTTTGAAGAAATTAAATCTAAGAGCTGCCGCATTTATAGATGAGGCTGCCTCTTCAGCACGCTCGAAAGTTCGATTGGTAATAAAAATATTTTTTGCACCCGCGGCCTTTAAACGATTGAGGATTAATCCTGAAATTTTACCAGCTCCAATAATTAAAATATTTTTTTCGGATAAATCAGGAATGTTTCTCTTAATCAAACTAAGGGCGGCGCTTCCGACCGACACATTCCCTTCTGAAATGTTGGTTCTGCGCCTCACAAGGCGCCCTACGTAAATAGCCTTTTTAAACAATCGCTCAAGATCTTCACTGAGTAAAACCAAGCTTTTTGCTGCTTGGTAAGCGTTTCTAACTTGTCCTAAGATCTGATTTTCACCCAAGACTTGAGAATCGAGCCCTGAAGCGACTTTGAGAAGATGCCGAACAGCTTCTTCATCTTCAAATTCGTATAAATGAGAAGCAAATTGCTCTTGGGAAGCGCTATGAAAACGAGCTAAAAAATCCTTAACACCGTACCGGGCCACCTCGGGATTTTTAGTTTCTATATAAATTTCGGTTCGATTACAGGTTGAAAGAATAATACCTGAATTAACATCGGGGATTTCTCCCAGCCTCGGCAAAACCATTTTTAGACTTTCTTCTGAAAAAGAAAGCTTTTCTCTTATCTCAAGCGGGCTATGCACGTGATTAGTGCCGATAACGATAAGACTCATGCTAATTGTTCTATTTTTTGTTTAACCTGTTTGGCTAATTTCGGAGAGGTTCCGTTTGTTGAAATTGAAACCTCACAATTTTTAAAGATTGTAGTTGCGGGCAGAATAAAAGTAGAAAGGTTGCCGGGTTTAACCACATTAATCCAAACTCCTTTTTTCTTCGCATCACGAGCGATTTGGGAGTTGATGCGGGGGCTATCCGTGGCTGCAAAAGTAATAGTCCCTTTTTTTAGCATATTGGGACTATATTTTTTCCTACAAAAACTAATCCTTTTTTGTTGATTCAGCGATTGAAGTGCCGGAGTGATTTTAGGGCTAATAACCACCACAGCCCCTTCGTATTGGAGAAGTTTTTTAATTTTTCGCTCGGCAATACGGCCGCCGCCGATTACGAGGATTTTTATTTCAGTTAAATCAATACCAACCGGATAATACTTTTTCATTTTGCCTGGGGTAACCCTTGTATTACTAAATTTGATAATCCAAGCGCTGCATAAAGGTATGGAGACCGCATTCGACCTTGTTCTTATTGGCCCAACGGCCCGCCCTTTCATCCTGGTCCCCAAATACAGGCCGGGTGCAGGGCCAACAACCAACACTGGTATAACCTTTATCAAATAAAGGATGCGAAGGAATCTTATGATGCTTCATGTAGTCATAAACCATTTTTGAAGTCCACGTAATGATCGGGTTTACTTTAATAACGCCTTCTTGATACTTTTCTAAAATATGCGCGTCTTGTCTTGTTTCGCCTTGAGAACGCCTGAGACCGGTTACCCAGGCATCAACACCTTTCAAGGCCTCTTTAATGGGCTCCACCTTATGAATTTTGCAACATTCATCAGGGTTTGTATCATATAAAGTAAAAGAATGCTTAGCGACAAAGTCCTGGCGCGGTACGCGAGACCTGTAAGTAACAATATTCAGTTTAAATAATTTTTCTAATTTTTCTTTATACTCCAGAGTTTCTGGAAAATGATAAAATGTATCAATAAACACAATTTTTACGTCGGGCTTGATGCGACTTGCCATATGGAGCAGGGCACCGCTCGCGGGACCAAAAGAACTTGAGACAGCAGACCGATCTCCAAATTTTTTAAAGACTTTTTTCAAAATATCCTCTGGGTTTTTGCCTTTCAATTCGGCTGCAAGAATACGGATTTCTTCTAATGGATCCATTCTATCCCTTCCTTACCATCTCTAGTGTGCCCACCATTTGGTCGACTGCTTCTTTTGCTTTAAGACGAATATCTTCTGGCACTTCTATTTTGTGTTTCATGTCCCGAAGTGAAGTATAAACTTTTTCGAGATCGTTCTTCTTCATATTGGTGCAAATTGCGTTCTCTGAAAGTGGGTAAATCTTTTTATCAGGATTTTCTTTTCTGAGCCGGTGAAGTATTCCGATCTCAGTACCGATAATGATTTCTTTTGCTTCAGTTCCCTTTACGAAACGGCACATGCCGCTTGTTGAAGTAACCACATCCGCCAATTCACAAATATCCGGAGGGCATTCGGGATGAACAACTACGAGGGCTCTAGGGTGCAGCTCTCTCATCCTCTTTACATCTTTTACTCTGAAGACTACGTGCACATGACAAAAACCATCCCACGGCCTAATATTCTTGCCGGTATCAAGCTCTGTCTGAATAGCAAGAAATTGATCCGGCACAAAAAGTAAAGGCAGATCAGTTTCAATCGATCTTGCTACTTCACTTGCATTAGCTGAGGTGCAGCAAACATCTGACTCTGCTTTCACTTCCGCTGAAGAATTAACATAACAAACCACCTTGGAGCCTGGATATTCTTTTTTAAATTCTCTAAGCTGATCAGCCGTGATCATGTCAGCCATTGGACAGCCGGCACTTGGTTCGGGTAAAAGTACCGTTTTTTGAGGAGAAAGAATTTTTGCGGTTTCGGCCATAAAATGCACACCGCAAAAAACAATCACTTTAGCATCCGTTTTAGCCGCGATCCGGCTAAGCTCCAGAGAGTCCCCAAGAAAATCCGCAATATCTTGCACCTCATCAGGCTGATAATTGTGCACTAATATTACAGCGTCTCTTTCTTTTTTAAGTTCTAATATTTTTTCTCTTAAATCCATGCTTAATATCTTCTCCTAATTTCAAATATTTAAACGAGTTTCCTGGTACTAGCCGCTATCTTTCTCAAACCCTCAATTGCTTGATGAATATCAGATGAGGAATTAAAAAACCCGGGGCTTAGTCTCAGAGCACCGTCCGGAAACGTTCCTATCGCTTTATGAGTCGTAGGCGCGCAATGAAGCCCGCTCCTTACAGCAATATTAAAAGATTCATCCAAAATAACCGCGACTTCTTGCGGCAAGATCCCTTTAATATTGCACGATAATAAACCTACCTGCAAAGAAGCGTCACACGGGCTATAAAGAATAATATCATCATTATCCTTTAGCCCATCAATCAATTCCTGAGTTAGATTCTGTTTATGCAAACGGATCTTATCAATTCCTTCGCTCTGAATAAACTTAACACCTTCGGCCAAAGCAGCAATACCCACCGTGTTTAGCGATCCCCCTTCAAGCCGGGACGGAAATTCCTCAGGGTGTAAAATGGATGAAGAGTCACCTCCTGTTCCGCCCTCTCGCCAGGGACGCGGGTTTGCTTTTTTGCCCACAACTAAACCGCCTATTCCCGGCGGTCCAAAAAGAGCCTTATGTCCCGTAAAAGCCAACAGATCAATATTCATCTCTTGAATGTTGATGGGAAGAATGCCCGCCGTTTGCGCGGCATCAACCATGAAAAGTGTTTTAGTTTCGGCTAATATTTTTCCAATACGCTCTACCGGCTGAATGGCTCCCAAAACATTAGAGGCATAAGTTAAAATCACCAACTTAGTATTGGGCTTTAAATTCTTTCTAACATCTTCAGGATCAATAATTCCTTCTTGAGAAGCGTTAATGCGTGTAATGGAAATGATGCCATCCTGCTCTAAGCGATTAAGAGGTCTGGCGACCGAGTTATGTTCCAGATCACTCGTAATGACATGGTCTCCCTTCTCCAAAACACCCTTGATCCCCATATTTAAGGCATCAGTTGCATTTAAAGTAAAAATCAGCCGCTCCGGAGAGGGGCTCCCAAAAAAATGAGCCAAAAACTCCCGGGTCTCTCTAATAATTTTTTCGGTTTCAATAGCCAGTCGATAACCCGATCTGCCAGCATTAGCCCCGTGCTCCTTTAAAAAAGATCCTAGCCGGTCATAAACCGCCTCCGGCTTGGGGTAGGAAGTAGCGGCATTGTCTAAATAAATCATTTTTTTAATTTCCTACATATTGAGAATAAATATTTTTGGCCACAGCCAGATCCTCGGTACCTTTAATAATGGCCCGTCCATCTTTAAAAACAGAGACTTCGTAATCCTCTACTGCGAAATAAAAAATATAATCATTATGACTTACTTCGCAGAGAGATTTAAGTTTCTCGGCCAAGGCATCAAATTGGAGTTCTCTTTTATCAGGCCTCATCACTTGGACAGCGTTTCTTCCGCAAAGCGAAGTCGCAACTATTGAATCCTTTTCATCTGTTTTTAAAACTTCTTTTTTCTGAGTGCGGCATAATTCGCATTTTTCATCTTCTCCATATTTAGAGAAATTGAGAACCTTAAAAGTGTTGTCCCACGCATCAAGGGATACCAGTCCCTCATGCAATTTTGCTTTATCCCCTATCAATAATTTTATCGCTTCAGTCACTTGAATCGAAGCGATCATATTAACAGCAGTTGAAAGAATTCCCGCTGTATTGCAGCTGGGAGAAAGCTCCGGAGGCGGGGCAGATTCAAAAACACATCGAAGACAAGGAGAGACTCCCGGAAGTATAGTCATTGAAAGCCCCTGACTTCCCACGCAGCCTCCGTAAATCCACGGAATATTTTGCTCAAGACATGCATCATTAATTAAAAAACGAGTTTTAAAATTATCAAGCCCATCCAAAACGAGATCGGCTCCCTTAATAATTTGCTTAATATTCTTATCCGTCACATCTGTGATCAAAGAATCTACCTTAATGGTAGAATTAATAGCCTTTAGCTTCTTTTGGGCTGCAATAACCTTGGGCGTAGACAACAAAACATCTTCTTCATTGAAAAGGACTTGTCTTTGGAGATTGTTTTCTTCCGTAAAATCACGATCCACCAATAAAAGCCTCCCAACACCTGCTCTGGCCAAAAGATTAGCCTGGATAGAACCCAAGGCGCCGCACCCAATGATCACGATGTAGCTATCAAGAAGTTTCTTTTGCCCCTCTTCACCAACGGAAGAAAAAAGAATCTGTCTTGAGTATCTTTCTAATTTAGGTTCCATTAAATTTTCATACCTCTTATTTATCCTATTCCTGAAAAAGCCAGGTGCTTAAATATCTCTCGCCCGTATCAGGCAAAATCACCAGAATCATTTTATCTTTATTCTCGGGTCTTTTCGCGAGCTCCAGTGCGGCCCAAACAGCTGCACCCGAAGAGATCCCGACAAAAATACCCTCTTCCTTGGCAAGCCGTCTTGTCATGACAGCTGAATCTTCATCTTTTACCTGAATGATCTCATCAATAAGTTCTTTCTTTAAAACTTCAGGAACGAATCCTGCGCCGATGCCCTGAATTTTATGAAGACCCGGTTTACCTCCTGAAAGCACGGGGGACTTATCAGGCTCCACCGCAACGGCCTTAAACCCTGATTTTTTCTTTTTGATAACTTCACTCACGCCCGTAATTGTTCCGCCGGTACCCACGCCCGAAACTAAAATATCAACTTTGCCTTCCGTATCATCCCAGATTTCAGTTGCTGTCGTTTCCCGATGAATTTTGGGATTTGCCAAATTTTTAAATTGTTGAGGCAGAAAAGAATTAGGCGTTGCCTTAGAAAGCTCTTCCGCTTTTTTAATAGCTCCTGTCATGCCCTCAGCACCCGGGGTCAACACTAATTCAGCTCCGAAAATTTTAAGGAGATGCCTTCTTTCAACACTCATCGTATCAGGCATCGTCAAAATCAATTTATATCCCTTGGCAGCACACGTAAATGCAAGAGCGATCCCCGTATTACCG
>CAZLUT010000040.1:0-13243 GCA_964562805.1 uncultured bacterium
AAGATTGGAAGAGAAGCTGCAAGCAATATGTCAGCCAAGGCTAATTGGGCAAACAGTCCGCTGAGATACAGGAGGGCGCCAGCAACAGAAAAAGCAACCGCTAAAATAGACGCGGCGACAGGGGCCGACAAAGTTTGATACCATTTAGCAGGTGCGGGCGGCGCTCTTTCTTTGGCCTTCTCCGCTTCGATTAATTCCTCCATCCTTTTCCTCTCTTCACCCAAGGAAGCGCCCTTAGTTAACTCTAGCTTGTCAAATTGATCGAGACGAATACCCAACAGACTCATCTGCGTCATTAATTGATTTAGAAATTGCTCTTCTTGAGAAACGATCTGGCTTGATTCAAGGGTTCTCATTACATTTTGGGCTATTCTCCATTGATATTCATCGGTTAAATCTGAAAGAGATATCACGTAGTGATGCTGCCTTTCACCTTCTTGACCCTGAAAATACGGTAAGCTTTGATCAAGGTCATGAGCTGCCTCTAAAAAGACCGGATATTCTTGATTCATCGCCGCACGCATTATGCTGCCGATCTGACTCTGAAGCCTTTCGGGCATTTGACCCAACCAATAAATAAATCGATCAACCTGACCCTCAGTGAATTGATCAAAAATTTGCTCAACAACTTCAAGTTCAATCTTTTGACCTTCTTCAGCAGCTTCTTGGAGCCGGCTTCGCAGAGCCATAAAGTCCCGTGTCATAAAAGCAGGCATGCTGGTTTGAACATAATAAGTGTTTTGTAAAACGCCCGCCAGCGGCACTAGGCCGGCCCGCAATGTGTCTTCCGCATCCCGAACTACGCCTAAGAAATCAGCGCCCTTGCGGCTGGCGAGCACATCCAGAACCGCCTCATTAAAAAGCCTTGTTAATTTGGTCTCGGGTATATCAGCAACTCTCTTAAGGAGTTCTTCGTGGAACTCAGCAATCGTCGGGTAGCTGGCTTTTTCTATTGCGGCCAATTCACCTGTATCCTCATAGATAAATGTCGTTACCACACCCTCTTGCGTCTGTGAACGAACCCTCTTTCCACTATAATCCATTGTTATACGGGTACCATCACTCAAGATAAATTCCGGCATCTGCCCATAAAGAATCAATTGCTGATACTTGTGCTCGGTAGCATAAACGTCTTCGATGAGAACCGGTTCATCTTTTCGCTCGGCATGGGTGATTTCAATCCGATCGATCACACCTTCCTTATAAAGAAACTCTTCATCGCGAATAAGCCGTCCGTTCTTGGTTACCCGTACTTTATGGATTAGGCCGTCGTGATAAGTAAATTCTAAGTGGGATCCGTCGGCAAGATCCAACCTAGTAATTTGAGGTAAAACAATCACTTCAGCAAACTTCTCATCAACTGGTATTTCAATATCATGAACACTGCCATCAGGCTTTGTTACAACCTCCCGAGTAACAAAAGTTCCAACCCCTGGTTTTTCGACAACCGATTCATTTACGATTTTCGTCCCGTCGCTAAGCTCAATTTCTCTTACGACACCGTTGGGTGAAACTACCTTTCGGTATTTTTGTACACCTTCGGCGCGGCGAAGCATCCTCTCCTTAAGATATTTAAGAAGTAGGGCATCTATAAAATTACTCAGGCGCTCAAACACAGCAGCGGTTTCTTCCGGGGTGAGGTTTTCATGTCGAAGACCTTCGAGTCGATAACTTTCATTATCCAACTGATATCGAAGACCCTGGCTTAGATACTGTTTAAGTATCTCTTGGGCGTCACGATTTGTAAGACCGGAAAGTAACTGTTCTTTTTCTGCTCTAAGAGCTCCAATAAATGTCTCTTTTGCTTTAATAAATTCCTTCGAATTTCTAAAATCAGCCGCACGATTTTCGGCCCAATCATTCTGGATTCCGCGAACTTTTCTCTCAAGATCAGCTAAGACCTCTGCAGTAACACCTGATTGAGCTCTTAATAAGTTAAAGCCGGCCGGAACCATAAAAATACCGATAGTAGCGAACAATACCACAACAATCCAAAGCGGAAGACCGGTCCCAAGAAAGAAAGTGAGTGCTGCGAGCCCTATTGTCAGCATAAATACAAAACCCGGAAGAATCCGCTTAAATTTCACCGCATCATCGAGTTTATGCTTAATCGTTTGGCGCGCGTCTTCTGATTGGCCCTTAAAAATTTCATCTTCGAGGGAAGTGTAAAACCAGGTGCGCGCCATATTGTTTTGCCGCGGGCCTCGGCCTTTTAACTGTTCTTCCTTCCGTTTTTCAAAATAACGTTGGGTCGACATGATCAGCATACCGCTGGCATCATTAATAGCTCCCCGATTCTCCTCGTCTGTATAACCTTCCCGCATCTGCAGCTGAATCAATTTTTCAATCGTAAGGTCTTTTGGTTCAGCAAGTAATCCGTTGATTATTTCTTCTTTTACCTTGTTCTGTGCCGCTAAATTAACAGCCTCTTTCCATCTATCAATATCACTTTCAGAAATATAATCCGTGTTTTCCCGCAGTAAAAGAATCTCGGCACCCAGCCTCGCCCGCGCTTGGTTTTTGATGGAGTATTGATTTAATGGTTTTCCAATTCTCTCAATCTTAACAAGGGTAATCCTAGCATTTTCAGCAGATTCCAAGTTTTTTTCTTCCTCCGATGATAAGTGAGCTACAATCTGCCCTTCGGTTAGATTTTTCTTTTTGAGTAACTCTCTTGCAACAAGGCCAACATCTCCTCCGTAGACAAAATCGGTACCAATACCGATCCTGTTGGTCGCAATAATAATATTCCCCCGTAACGCAGCGGACGCTACCACCGAAATCTCTTCCTCGTCGCCCATAGGCGCATTAATTAAGCGAAGATGCCCTTTTAAAGACGAAATCCTGTTTAATTGATCAAAGATCTTTTTAGCCTCTTCATCATCTTCAGCGGCAATTACGATGGGCACCCAATTCTCATAATTAGCCGTCAAATGCTTGACGTCACTTACGATCTGGGCACGTTTTTGTTCTTTAGTCAAAAGAACACCATCAAGCTTGATTTTTTCATCCTTAACGTCCAAAAAGCGTCCTTGGAACGGAATAATCTTACTAGCTGCTAATTTATGTCGATAGCGCGGTATTCTAACGACGTCCATATCAAACTCATCTTTAAAAGCGCCGGCCATCGTCGCGGCTGTTCCTGTCAGACCGCTCTTACCTCTGTATTTGTTTGCCCAGGGCCGCGGATAACTTTCATCTAAAGTAATACCCGGCTCTCGCGGTATAATTAATGGATTAGTTATACCTTCCTTAGCTTCAACAGCCTCATGAAGTCCTTTCGACCATCTGCGCCCCTCCGCCATGCGGTTGTTAATATAAAGCTTCACACTAAAAATTTCTTCAGTAACTGTTCCGATTTCCTTATTAGTAAGCGGATATTGATAGATCAAATCGGCTAACCGCTCTTTAAGAATCTCTATCGGTAGCGAAACCGTCTCAGATTGGATCTTTGCTGCTTCAGCGGCTGAAAGGGGTTTCGTAGGTTTTGTTAGTCCAGCTATCGTTTGTTCAAGTTCCTCGGGCGTCAATCGTTTTAACGCCTCCGCCACTGTCGCAGCAGGTTGATACACCAGGTCTTCTTTGTACCGAACATTAACGTCAGAAGCTAATTCTGATATCCGGTTAAGCCGCGTCATCTCAACCTCATAAGCAAGCTGCCTGATTCTAGATTCATCGAGACCATCAATCTTTCTCTTCACTTCATCCAATGTCGCTATCCTGACTGTCTTTTCGGGCGCGACAATATAATCAATACCGGATGCTAGATCAAACTCTGCAACGGCGGCACTATTTAAGTATGCAAAATAATTTTCACTTTGGAATAGGTTCAGCAATTCATTCAAGGTTGCTATAGGGCGGCCCTCGACAGTTAAATTGTGACGCTCAGCAAACCGGGCGGCAAACTGATCGGCTTCGGGATACGTTTTGGTCAGCTTCTCAACAATAGTAGTCGGGCTTCTTCCCTTTTCACCTCTTCTAATCAAAACACCGCCTTTAAGATCTCTTTCTACATCTCGAACAAGCTCAGAATCAAGCTGGCGGATACCACGGGTAAATTCCGCGATCATCTGGAGCGTATCCCGCTCCGGATGAACATTCCCAGAAGCCGCGGAGATAACTCGAGGCGTCTTACCTTCATCGATGAGCGTATAATCAACTTCATCCATAATCAAAAAGTCGGCTGGAGCTTGGACGCGCTCACTTGCTTCTAACGTCCCATTATCTCTTAACCAATCATGATGAAACTTTGTCTCGTCGCCATAGACAATTTCCTCTGAATATGCTTTTCTTAGATCATCCGGTTCCATCCCGTCAATAACATAACCGGCAGCAACACCAAGACTTTCCCATATTCCCTGATATCTCCAGGTCTCCTGCAGAACAAGAAAATCACTTATGGTCGCCAGGTGGACTCTTTGACCGGCAATAGTTCTCAGATAAGCGGCGAATATTTTTGTTAAACTTTTCCCCTCACCGGTTGCCTGCTCGATAATAACACCGTTTTTGATAAGCTCGATGCCGCCATAGATTTGTTCATCATGAAGCGGAAACCCAACAGCATCTTCGATCGCTTTTAGAGCTACCGCGTAGGCCTCGGGCTGCAACTCAAGCATTGTCTCCTCTTCGGCTTTTTGCATCTTAAGATAAAAATCCTCAATGTAGTTTTCTTGAATCAAAGACATTGCATTCGCGATATTTCCCTTTTCGATTTCTTCTGCTATTTTCTCGACCGGCGGAGTAACGTCGGGTTTGTGATAGGTGCGAGGATAAAAACGCGGTTTTTTAGATGCCAGCTCCCGATACTTCGAGGCCAGTTTCTTACGATATTCTTGTCTCAAAGATTGAGTTAATTCGGCAAGCTCCGCACCTTCTTTTATTCTATCTTCGACCCACCGATTCTTTCTGATGTTGGTAATTTTCCCCCGCATCTTATCGAGGCGGCGAAAGATCCGTGAATTTAATATGCGTTCCTTCAGCATCTCCAAAGCTGAGGCTTTCTGCACTTCACCCGCACGCGTTAAAGCCTGTATCTTTAAAACGGCTGCATCGAGTTTTTCGCGAACCTCCGGTGAAGCATAAATCCGCGTTTGTGAAATAAATTTCCGTGTTTCTTCAAGGCGATTCATCTCATCCGTGAGCTGGTCTTTAATTCGTGGACCTGCTTTTCTGCTTAAAATAAGTTTTTGAAGTTCGGCAATTCTCTCGATCGAATTCTGAACCCTCTCCTCAACTAGCTCGGCTCTGCCGCCAATAATATCATCAAGAAATTTTGTTAAATACTCCCTATAATCATTTGTGTAATGCTTAAGATGAAGTTCTTTAGCCTCATTAAGCTCCTCTGCCATACTCTCAAACTCTTCCAAATCTGATTCCTTAGTAATTCCCGTTTTCTGCGAATATTGCTCTAACAGGTACGGTATTGCTTCCTCCTCCATATACAATTTCATTTCCTGGCGGTAGGATGTAACGTGTCTTTGAATGATTTCCTCGGCTTTATCGATTGCATCAGCAGCACCAAGGCTTTGAGCGCTCACTTCACTAGCAACCTGTTTATTCCCTCGCTCCGCGACAGCTCCGTTTTGAATGGCTACCATTTTCTCAAGCTGCATCAACGTTGTCTTCTTTGCGACCATAGTATCAAAGAGACCGCTTAAGAGGCGTCCGCTTTCGGACCAGTCGCTGATTGCTTGTTTGATTTGAGGTATTTTTTTCGTCTTTGCGATAATAAGAGCATCAAGAGGTTCAATTCCCGCGGTTTCAAACTGGGTTTTTGCCGCACTTAAAGCCTCTAAACCTTCAGCAGCTGAAGTAACTTCGATTTTTTTGTAAGAACGAAGAAAATTATCTGCCAATATCAGCATTTCAAAGAATTTTAGCTGTACTTCGGCCGCTTCAATCTCGATCGCTCTTTTATCGCGCGAAGCCGCGAGCTTACGAGCCGCCCCGGGATCTGATATCTTTAACTTTGAAAGAATCAGGTCAGCGCGAGCAAGATTCTCACGATTTTCTTCTCTTTCCTGTTTGGCTTTGGCAATCAATTCCTGAAGCTCGGTTCTTTTCGCTTCACTTAATGGGGAATATCTTGCCACCTGAGATGCTTTCGCTTTGTTAAGAGCCTTACCTTGCGCGATTCGGGTAAGTATCTCGACCTGAACTGTTTCCTCCGCCTGTCCAAGCTGTTCAGCTTCGGTCAGCGCCATATACTGATTGAACAATTCATTTGCAGCATCCTTTTTGAGAATTCGCACAGCTCCTTCTTCGATTTCGGTCAGTTCGGCCTCCTGTTTTTTTAATTTCTTATTCTCCTGCGGGGTTTTCTTCCCGACATGATTTAAGACTTGAAGACTTTCTTTGAGCGCTGTTAGCTGATTACGAATCCCAACAAGGCTTTTTTGTTGTTCTTCAGGAGTAACGCCGACTTCAATCTTCTCCAGATCCTTCATCAGCTCTTCAAGTTTTACAGCTGTTGCTGTCGTGGATTCTGAACGGATTCTGTCCAGACCCTCTCTCGCCTCAGAGATCCAACCTGACACTTGGGTTTGTGTGGCTTGATCTTTTTTATAAAGGTCGGCAACTTTCTCGCCAAATGCGATACCCGCGTCATCGAGCTCTCTTTCTAAAAGAGTTACTTCTTCTTGCTTGCTGTGATACTGACGCTCAAGGGACTCCATGCTTTCAGCATCAATCGGAGTCCGTCGAATTGCCTGATGTGTCGCCCATGCCATCCTCGCGTCTGATAACCGGCGGTTTGCCGTTTCTATTTTTTTCTTTATTTCTTCAAAATCTTTTTTCATTTTAAGGACTAGATCAGCGGTCATTTCAAGCGAAGGAACCGCTACATTTTTATCTTCGGTAATTGTTTCACTGAAACGGGTTTTGATTTTCTGCTGGTCGATGGCGGATAGTTCCCCTAAGGCTCTTTCGAGTTTTTCTCTCGCTACTTTATGTGTCCGCATTGATTCTACTTCAGCAGCTTGAATATCGTTTTCAAGATCGATAAGAAAAACGCCCACTTCCGTATCAAGATAATCAACCGTCTCTTGCCACGCAGGCACCTCCTGCGGAGTAACATCAACTACTGTTTGTTCTAAATCACCTAATGGAAAACCGGTAAATAAATTTTTTATTTTTGCGATTTCAACAGCAAGTGTTTTTTGAACCCTTTTGAGGTCTGTTTTGATTTCTGTTAAATATTGAGTTGCTTCTTCAAGTCCGGTATAGGCAACATCAGCAGGTCTCACCTCACTGCTCCAGAAAGCTGCCACCTTCATATTATCTCGGTCAATCTGTGTTTGGATCGTAGTTTTGGCGTTACCAGCTAGCTGACCGATTACCTCGATCAAATGAGTCTTTACTTGGGGTGAAAATTCATTACGAAGATCAATAATTTCGGCTTCAAATTGCCGAAAGGTTCCCAAAAAGGCCCTATCAACCGCGCGTAAGGCCTGAGCAGCTGTCTTACGCTTTGCCTCATCAATTTGAACCGGCATGGGCTCAAGCTCATTAAAAAGCTTTTCGAAAGCTTGACTGTATGGCGCGCATTTTTGAGAATCTCTTTTTTTGCTTTTTCGAGCAAGGTTTCCAAATCTTCTTCAGCTTCCGGAAATGCCTTTTGATACTCGGTGTGAATCTCTTTCAACTCTTCCATATATTCTTCGGCATTTTGGTATTGGGTATCTTTCATCTTTGAAAGCAAACTATTAACTGCTTCGAGGAAGGCGGGCGAAAGCGCTTCTCTGTCAGCTTCTTTGTTCGCAGCTTCTTTCCTTTCTTCAACAAGCGGAAGCAATGTCTGTTTTAGGGTGTCGCTCGATTCCTTCGAGGTTTTACCAAAATCCGTCAAGGCTTGAAGACGGGCCGTCTTTAAACCGTCAAGGATAGATGAGTACCAATTATTCTCCTGATACTGCTGATATTCTTCCGTTATTTTTGATTCATCCGTTCGAAGGGTATCGTCAATATTTTTCTGTAGGTTCAAAAGTAAAAGGTAAAGAGCCGCATCAAGGCTCTTAGCTTGTCCTACTGCCCCTTCAAACACCTTTATCGCGGCATCCCGTTCCTTATTAGTCTGGGCTGTAATTATTTTTGCATGAAGCTCCTCTAAGCGCTCTACCTCAGCCATGCCCTCGATAACAGATTCCCAATACGTTTCTTCAATAGCCGCTTGAGCTTCCAGCTGTTTAACCAGCGCCGCCTCTCGCTCACCCGCTGTCTTCAATTCAGCTTTAAGAGCTACATACCCCTCCGGATAAACAGTTTCTTCGACAATCTCAGCTTCTTTAACCTTAGCAGGCGCTGGACTTCTACCGAACAGCTTACTAAGAAGTCCGACCTCAGCCTGAGGTTTTACCGCAACACCCTCAACCGTTCCCTGCGGGACTCGCTGGCGGACAGCCTGGGAAGCAAGGGTTTCTAATTTATTCTGTAGCTCAACAATTTCTTTATTGTTCGCAACGGCCCGCTGCTGCAGCTCGTTTCGCTTCTCCCGTTGCGAGCGGAACGTTTTCTCCGTTTCAGCCAGCAATGAATCAATCCTTCTTACCTGACTCTGCTGAGCCTCTGTGAGCTTAACGTCCGCAACACCTTGATAATGGTCAATAACCGGTTTGAGACCTGCTATAGTTTTTTTAACTTCCTCTATATAGGCTTCCTTTTGTTTCTCCGCGGTCGCTTCCATCGCAAAATGTGCTGTCTCAAGTTTCATGGCATCACGAAGCGCATCGCTCTCGGTCTGCATTCGCTTTATCCCTTGGTCTTCTGAAACAAGCAGCGCGTCGCTAACCGTTCGGTCAATCACAATACCGTCTTTAAAAAGCGCTGGGTTTTTACGGATCGCTTCAGCAAGCTGATCCGGCGTTGTTAGTTCAGCTAATCGAGCCTCCGCTTGCTTCAGTCCCTCTTGAGTCTGAATTAAACCGCGAATTTCTTCCAGATCCGAATAATAAATAGCCTCTTCCATTGCATAATCCCTACCGACTACAAGCGCTTCAAATTGACTGTCTTCCAACTCCTGAAGCCTCTTGTTTGAATGCCATATCCGTAAAAGCACATTGAGTAGAGCGGTAATCTCTTCATCAACCTCACCTGTAACCAACTCGATCTCACCATAGATTGTCTCTAATTTTTTTGATTCGGCAGGGGTTAAAGCGTTCGGATCTTTAATGCCAATCATTCGAATCCGCCAAGTAAGGCTGTCAAGGTAAGCGCTATAGAGGACCATTATCTCTTCTTCGTGAGCCTCAAAATAAGCGTCCGGATCCGCTTCAATCTCTTCTAACCGAAACTCCTCAGCGGCTTTAAGATTCAGCTTTTTTGCCTGCTGAACTAAAGGTAGAAGCTCAAGTTCATCCTCCAAAAACAGCTTAACAGCCTCTTTCGGAACCTCACTCGTCAATTTGGTATACCCGGTCCAAAACTCTTGAGCGGCACTTCTTGAATATTTCTCAACAAAATTCGAAATCAAGGTCTTTAAAACACGGTCAGAGACTTGGTTCTCAGTAGGCGCCAAAGCAAGCATTTTGGCCAACACAGCTTTTTGAGCGTCAACATCATCTTCAGCGGCAAGCATTTGGTTACGATATTCCACCAAACCCTGGAGATTCTTGATCAAGTCCTTATCCATAATAAGGTCAGGATTAGCATCGCGGGTAGCAATGAGCCACTTTATGATCTGTTGAAACGCCGTAGGAGTGAGCAATCCTTCTTTTTTAAGCAGGGCACGCGTTTCATTAAAACCTTCCAAATTTTGAACACCCAATGATTTTCCCTTGGATGCATCCGGCACTTCACCTTGACGCGCTTCGAGCTCTTGTAATCTTTGCTCGGTGCCCTCGGTCAATTTCGTTAGCTTTTCCAAAACAGCGCCTTTTTGAGCCGCTTTTTTCTCTTTGGCAGTTGCCCGCACCTGTTCTTTTGCGGCTACTTGCTTCTGGATTGCCACCTCCTCTCTCGCAGCTGCTCCTTTTGCCGCTATCAAATCAATATTAACAAAAAAACTATTCAGCATTTGGCTTGTTTGCTGCAAGACTTTACCCGTCAGATCATCTCTTAGCTTTTCATTATCAACGACACTTAAAAGCAGACTAATCTGATTGTCGATTGCGATTTTCCATGTTTCTTTCCATGCCGCTGAATTAAATTCAGGGCTCATAATTATCTGCATGCTTTGCGCCGCGTACGCACTTAGGTTCGGCATCTCAAATTCATACTCTTCAAAATGTTTGGGCAAGACTCTCAGCGATTGGCTTAGATTGTCTACAAGCGACTTTACAAGGCTGTCTGCCGCTGCTTCTAAAGCAGCGCTTTGTTTGGAAGGCTCTAGTTTGTCATATTTTGAGCTTGTTACACGTTCTGTTGCCTTAGAATATTCCGGAAGGGTTTGAAGAGTGACCTGATTGAGTTCGCCCAAAAAAGCCATTAGTCGAGCCCGCATAGCATCCGCAGCAACTTTAAGTTTAAACTCCTCTTCTTTTTCAGCCAAAAGCGCTTTTGATTTGACCTCAAATGAATCGATAGACGGTAATATTTGGTTATACTCTTTGCGTAATCCGTCGGATAGTCGCTTTGCTTCAGGAAGCCCTACCGCTTTCTCTCCTCTTTCTAAAGCCGTAATGGCTTGCAAAAAATCTACAGCGGCTAGCTTTTTTAGATTGGTTAATTTCCTACCAAACGCCCGAGCTTCTTTTTTGACATCATCACTATTTTTAGCGGCTCTGATGACAACCTCAAATCTTGAATACTCTCCTTCTAAAGCAATTCTTTCTTCAAGTGCTGCCTGGTGAGCCTCTTCGGCCGCACGCCTGAGCTCTGTCATCTCGAGAAGTCCTGAAATGCGCGACTTAAGGCTCGCATAATTATCTAGCGGTGTTCTGATTGTTGCTTCAAAGCTTGGAGCCTGCCTCGAAGTATTCGTAATACTTAAAAGGTATTCTAAGTCGCCTTTAATCATATCAGCTTCGCTTTGAAACGATTGAATAGAAGCGGCGTTAGCAGCATCACGAGCTAAAAGCTCCATTTGTGAGATTCTTCCGCTAAGATCGGCGGCCAGCTTATTGGCAACTCTCATAAAGGCCTCATCCAAATCATCCGTCACCTCAGAAGGAACTAGGCTTTCTACTGCCGCAAGGACATCTCCTTCACTTATAAATAATTGGGTTAGTTCTTTTCGTTTAAAACCACTTTGGATTTTTTCAAGCATCCGTTGAGTGCTTCGCAAGCCTCTTACTACTTTGGCGGCTTGACTTCCTTTAAAATGCTGCCCCACTACGTCTTCGTATGTGGTTTGCCCGGTTGCAAGCGGCTTCATAATGTGATTATTAAATTGAGTTAGAACCATCTCCGCTTGAGTCAGATCTCCCTCAGCCTTAGCTTTATTGGCCTTTTTTAAAAGAGTCTCCGCATACTCTTTCATTAAGTTTATTGCTTCTAAAAATTCCTCAGAAGACAGTTTTCGCGGTAATACATTACTTTCATTAATCGGATCGATCACCTCAAAAATACCAAGCGTTATATCAGGCTGTATTAGCTTTACAGCACTAACTGCTTCTTCGAGTCGGGTTATTGATGAATCATATGCATTCTCGGGAATACTTCCTTTAAATCGCTCCATATAGTCAAACGCCGCTTTTCTTTTAATTTCAAAACTATCGAACAGTTCTTCCTCAACAATCCGTTCAATGGCTTCCTTTGCAAAATCAAAATTAGGATTCCCTAAATCTCTCTGGATCATTTCAATATCATCAGCCGCTTCAATCGCTTCACTAACAAGCTCAACCGCTCTTTCAGGACTATATTCTTCTACCTTTGGTAAAATTCGCTTAGCACCGACAAACACATCTCCGAACCCTTGATCTTTCATGCGTTGAATATAGCGACCGATTTGAGTTAGATTTTCATCTGTAACGGCATTTCCGGCTACCATCTCATAAAGCTTGCCGACAAAATGATCCAAAAGAACTTTATTTTTATCCGCTGCAAATATCCGGTACTCTTTAATTGAATTTTGTAAATCCTCATTCTTCCCTTCTTCGGCAAGCTGTCTTAATTGTTCCATCGTGCCTTCGGTATCAGCTTTTCCAAGATACGCAAAAATCGTAGCAGCCGCTAATTCGGCATTATCCGCTGGAATTGATAGGCCAAGCTCTCGAGCTATTCCCTCATGTAATTTCTGTAAATTAGGCTCTTTAAAAGCCCCCTCGGTAAAAGATAAATCGGCACCCAAGGACGCGGCAAACGCGACCGGTGGTGCTGCCAAAGCCGGAAGCGTTGGAAACTCAGGTATCCCAAGCTCCTGAACGTCAACGTCACTCAACGGAACAATGAAAAATTCTCCATCCGGAAGAACGAAGCTGCTCACACCTCCCGGAACCAAGTTTGCCGTTACTCCCAAACGGTCCGTCAGGCGTCTAGAGGGCGATTTCGGTGTCAACAAATGAATGCCTTGTGCCGTGTTTAAGAAACGAACTTCGGTACCGTTAACTTCAGCCTTTGAGCTAATCAAAACATCGTTAGGAGCAAAAACGCCAACCATTTCCCGGAAATACTCCCTAAGACCTTCCGGAAGACCGTGATCTCGAAGCTGTTCGTTATATCCCTTCCTCCACTCTAAAATATTAGGTGTCTGACCTTTGAGTAGCTGATACACAAGCCCTTTCTCAATGTACTCACCTGTGAATCCTACGCCGCCAACAGGCCGACCAACCTCAGGTTCATAAATCGGAAGTGATGTTGGTTTAGCTAATTGATATCGCGGGTCACTGACTCCAGTCATCTTGGGGCCTCGGTCGGCTTCCAACAAAACCTGCTCGAGATAGCTCGGCTTTGCCTCTAAGGAACGTGTGTAAAGTTCGGAGACTTTTTCGGTATCAATTTTTTGGGTGATACGCGGGGCAATTACAACATAACTAATACCCAGCTCTTTTAACTCTTTTTCGATACCCGGCGTATGAAAACCGCCCGTCACAACAGCTGACATCTTCTGTTTGTTCTGTTTCATCGCCCGAAGCGCGTTATTTAAAATAACTTCATCACGCTCAAGGGCAATTTTATAAAATTTTTCGGCACGGCTTGAATCCCGGTCCAAATTATTGAGACCCGTATGTGAGCCGGTTTTGATACCGTGCTCTTTAGCCTGAGACTTTAAAAAAGTTAAAAGTGCCGCGGCTTCAAAATCACTTCGATTTTGGTACAAAAACCCAACTTCATCTTTAGTAAGCTCAAAGTTGAACAAATGTTCCAATGT
>CAZLUT010000040.1:13253-19285 GCA_964562805.1 uncultured bacterium
ACCCGGTAATAGTGATAAAGCTTTTTCTGAGCATCGCTTTCAAAAAGCTTTTCTCGAATAGCGCTTTCCAAGCTATCAATTTCCTGAAAAATATCAACATTCACAGACTCGTACGCCAAAATGTAATCAATGTAACGAGAGGCTTCCGGAAATTCTTTTTCGGAAATCCCAGTTTTACGGCCTAGTCGCTTAAGGTAACTGAAGTATTCGTAGCGGTCTTCTTTTCCTAAGCGGTATTGTATGGAACTGGTAACTAATTTGGACAACTCTGCCTTATCAACTTTTTTCTTTATGGCATTCACCAGCTCCTTAATTTCTTTTTTTGCCTTCTTAACATTGACAACTTTTTCCATTTCAACAATCTCAAGAAAGCTGCTGATATTCGGGTACTTCTGATTTGGAACACCTAACGCCTCACTCTTTTCCATTAAGAAAAAAATGTAAGACTTTATGTTGGCAGTCTCTTCGCTAAACGCCTCCTTGCGGGAAATTAATTTCTTAAGCTCTTCAGGAAAAACAATCGCGCGCACTTTGCGATAATCCTTTTTCAGGCGATTCAAGGCTCTTAGGTTTTCATCTTTGAACCCGAGCGCATCAAGAAAGACTTTTCGATTCGCCTCATAAAGCTCTTTATTTTCAATGCCAAAAAGTTTAATTTTAGGATTGCGGGTTAAAGCGAGGTATTCAGGTCCTGAAATCCTCGCTTCGGCCAAATAATGTTTACCGACAGCCTTTCTTGTCGCAGCATCAGGGTATGACGCCAAAAGCTCCGTAAAAATTTGACCGCTTGCGCCTTCAACGTTAACCAGGGAAACCCCCCACTGCCGATTAAAAAAGTCAATGATGCGGGCAATATTCTCCTGAGCTTCCTCGTTGGCATGCGCGTCTTGAATGTGAACCACCACTTGATCGCTTGTGCCTTGAAATTTTTGCTTAACTTCACCAATCTCCCGAGACAAAAGAAGAGTTTTTAATTGAGCTGCGGATTCGGCTCTGAAAGCTCCTTTTTGAGGTGTTTGTTGGATAAAGGAATTAAGAAGGTTTTCCCCGCCTGCCCAACTTACGGTTGTTACCGTAAAAAGAGTCACGGTTAAAATTGCGATAACTTTCAGCACGTAAAAAAGTGTGCGTTTATTTTCTATCGCTAAACTCATTGCTTAACACCCTCTTTCGGTAAAGAGCCGAGTAGGAAACAATAAACGTTGTATACCACGGCATAAAAAAACAACTTTTTTCGAAATAAAAAAACTTTCCATCCTCTTCCCCTTCTCTTTAAACCTAAGGAAGAATACCCGGTTTATTTTTCAATTTCAAATTTTTGAGCATTTTTTTTATTTTTTTTATAAAAAAATAAAAAAGCTCAAAAACAACACACCAAATTATACCCGCTATTTAGGGCTATTACAAATTTTGAAGGCACATATATGGGGGTAATCGATAATACCGAATCGCAAAACAACGGGTGAGAAAGGAAAAGCAACACCCCTTCAAAACGCGCCGCTCCGCTCGGAGCTATCTGCCATTAAAACGGCAGAGGATCTCCTCGTCTCCGCAAAGTGCGCTAATTGTTTTGAAGAGGTACTTCTTCTCCTTCCTTATCCTGAGCAATCTGTGAGGTTAGACAGGAGAAAGGTATTTTTAGCGCGTACGAAAGCCGAGTTGGCATGGTTAAAAAACGAGGCTGAAGTCCGAGCGATTGGAGCCTCGCTGGGGCGTAATGAGCGCCCGAGTAAAAATACCTTTTGTCTGTCTGGTGCGGTTACAACAGGGTTTTAGGTTTTAATATAAGTTAACGAGTGAATGTAAAAAATATACCGGGACGTGAGGTGGGATCAGACGTTTTGTGTTTTACGTTTTGCAAATGGGATTTTTATTGCTTGGACTAGTTTTGCGGCACCGATCTTAATATCATCCGTAATAACACAAACATTTGGAATAATTATCAAAGTCAAAATCGACGAACTAATCAAACCACCAATAACAGCAATCGCTAATGGTGACCAAAGATCTGAAGCTTGACCCCAACCAATTGCCATCGGCATAAATCCAAAAATACTCGAAACAGTTGTCATCGCAATCGGCCGGAGGCGATCGATACCGGCACGCACCACAATTTCAAAGCGGTCTTTTTCTTCTTCGCGAATCATGTTCATCCGGTCAATCAAAAGAATTCCATTTCCAACCACAATACCGGTCAGCATAATAATTCCAATAAACACGTTCTGACTCAATGGTTTACCCGTAACCTGAAGACCTATATAAACACCGATAGCGGCAAGCGGGACTGAGATCATAATAATAAAAGGCTGCAAGAAAGATTCGAAAAGCACGGCTAGAACCATGTAGATCAGCATAATTGTAATAAAAACAGCAAATGTTAATTCCTTTTTACTTTCGATTAATTTGTCATAATCGCCGCCAAAGCGGTAAAAATAATCCTTTGGAAATTTAATTCCGCTCATCGCCTTCTTAATATCGTTTGCAACCAGCTCCATCGCCCGCCCTGTCACATCCCCTTTCACAAAGACGTAGCGATACTTATCTCTTCGATCAATAGTTTGAGGGCCATGAGCCGGATAAAAACCGGCCACCTGAGCGACGGTAACCTGATCCCCCGCTTCATTAACTAGAAACAACTTCTCTAAATCTTCAATTTTTTGTCGGTAAATTGCCTGAAGCCTTGTAATCGTCTCAACCTCTTTACCTTCTTCTAATTCGTGAAATTTTGTCGGCCGCATCCCGCGAATTTGGGCGTGCAATTGATCGGCAATTTCTTTTACGGTTAAATTGAAAAAGGCAGCTCTTCCTTTATCGACAACCAATACGTACTCGGGTCTTTTTCTCAGATCTGTCATTACAATATTGGTGTAACTTTCGACCTTATTCAATTTTTGCGCGCTCTGATGTGCTATCTCTTCAAGCTTTCGATTGTCGTGTCCAAAAATATTAACGATTAACTTTGATGAATCGTCAGCTGATATTCCTTTGTCTACTATTAAAGAGTAGTCTTCATGAACTTCCTTAATAAGTTCATTGCCCTTTTCCTTAACGTAATTCATAACTTCTTCTTTGGAAGTCCGCCGTTTACTTTTATCCACAAGCTTGCAATAAACTTTTAGATCGTCTTTTCTAACAAGTGTGGAAATCTGTTTAATTTCTGGAATGCTATTAAGTAAATCTTCTACTTTTTTAGCGGCATCATCATTGGCATCTAGCTTCGCTCCCGCGATCGGAAAAATAATAACACCAAATTCATTCTCCTCGAGAGTTCGCGGTCTATCAACCGGTTTGGAGGCAATGCCCGCGATACAAACAGCGAGGAGCGCAAACACAAGCGCGATTACAATATATCTTACTTTAAAGCTCAAGCGAAGAATCTTAGCGTAGACTTTAAAAACAGGATTGGTGGCGGCAATTTCTTTGTATGATTTTATATTTTTACCCATATCAACTTGAATAAATGACATCAGCATAGGTACCAGCATGAGAGAGATAAAAAGAGATGCAATTAGAGCGGCGCACACCGTAAAAGCAAGTCCTTGATAAAGAAGTTGTATCTCTTTATCGATAAAAATAATTGGTAAAAACACTGCGATCGAGGTAACCGTTGAAGAAAGCAGAGCGAGCCAGACCTCTTCAGAACCCACCACAACAGCTCGGAGATGTGCCATTCCCTCCTGCTTTTTCTTAAAGATATTTTCTAAAATCACAATCGAAGTGTCCACAAGAGAACCAATTGCCAAAGCAATCCCGCTCAACGTCATCACGTTAATTGAGATGCCGAGAAAATCCATCAGCGTAAAAGTTGCCAAAAGCGAGGTTGGAATTGACAGCAAAACTACCAGAGCCAATTTAATTTTTCTTAAAAAACCATAAATAATAATGCAAGTCAAAATTACTCCGATTAAAAGGGCGTTTCTAACCTCATTTATCGCTTTCTGAATTGTTTCGGCCTGATTACTGACTTCAATTTGATTAACATCTTCGGAATACTCGGTACTGAATTCATCCATAATTCGTTTTGCGTACTTAGCGACACTTATCGTGTTGGCTGTGCTTGATTTTTTAACCGCAACCGATACATTTTCATCAAGATTGAGTCTGGAATAATCGTTTGGTTCATTATAAGAATCCTTAACCGTCGCAATATCGCTTAACTTTATAATTGATCCTGATTCGGTTGTTCCAATTCCTACATCATTAATATCATCAAGACTTTCAAAAAAGCCCTCTGTGCGGATTGCTACGTTTTTAACTCCTCGCTCCACAAGTCCCGCTAATATATTTAGGTTGGATGCGCCGATTGCATCCATTACCTGATCAATACTGAGCCCATAGGCATACATACGGTCCTTATCAAGCTCAATTAAGATTTTACGCTCTCTACCACCATAGACTTCAACGCTCGCAACACCATTAACACGAGCAAGTTTTGGTTTGAGCTGCTCCTCGACAAGCATGCGGAGCTCTTCAGGAGTTTTGGTTCCTGAAGTATAGGCGTAATTTAATATGGCAACATCAGTTTCGTTATAATTGGCAATAACCGGCTTTTCAATCTCTTCTGGCAATTTATTCCTGATGCGCCCAAATTTTTCTCTGACTTCGAGGGTGGCAAACCTCATATCAGTTCCTGGCTCAAAAACCATTGTGACACGAGATTCACCTTCTTTGGTGCTCGAATAAAGACCGGTCATGTGCGATACGGTAGCCACCGCCTCTTCAACAGGCTTGGTAACGAGGAATTCAACCTCTTGGGGCGCTAAACCGCCCCTAATATTGATGATAATACTGACAATTCCCTTAGTGGTACCTTGGTAAAGTTCTAGCTGGAGACGGGATAGAGATAGGGCACCCATTAGAATAATACCGATAAAAATCATGATGATAAAAACGGGTTTTCGAACTGCTACGGTAGGTAATCCCATGGTCTAGTGAATAACGGTTAGTGAATAGCGGTTAGTAAGTGAAAGTTGAAAAATCATCGCTAGATGGCTTTTTCTCCCTTTAAAACCTTCTCCGGATTCATATCCTCCTCCATATTAAGCAACATGCATTGCAAGCGAATCATCAGCACATAGACAGACGGCATTACAAAAATAGTGAAAATAGTTGAAGAAAATAAACCGCCCAAAACTACAACTGCCAAAGATTGCATATTATTTTCACCGCCCAGTCCGATCGCCATCGGAAACAAACCTAAAATACTTGTCGAAGCGCTTATAACAACCGGGCGGAAACGAGTTTTAGCGGCTCGTATTGCTGCTTCAACAAGCTTCAGACCCTCGCCGCGCAGCTGATTAGTATATTCAATGAGAATAATACCGTTATTAACCACGATACCAGCCAGCATCACCATACCCAGCATCGCGATCACGTTTAAGGTCGTGCCGGTAATCCACATGGCAATTGCCATACCAAAAACCGAAAGAGGTACGGTGAACATAATTAAGAGAGGTTGGATGAAGGATTCAAATTGTGAAGCCATAATCATGTAAATCAATATGATAGAGAGTGCCACGGCAAACAAAACTTTCTGAAAGGCTTCTCGAGTTTCTTTAGCTTCACCGACAAGCTTAACTGAGTAGGCTTCCGGCGGTCTTCCTAAACTTTTAAGCTTATTAGCGGCCGCCCGCAAAACATCCTTTTTACTATAGCCGGGGGCAATGTTGGCGAGTACTGTTATCGTTCGCTCCTGATTTGTCCTCTTTATTTCGCTCGGACCGGTCCCTCGAACAAGTCTCGCGACCTCTTTAAGCGGAACATTCGTATCCAATACGTTTGAATAAATTAATAGCTCGCCAATACGAAAAATATCGTTTCGATCTTTTTCCTGAAGTCTTACTCGAATATCATACTCACGGCCCTCTTCTTTGAATTTGGTCGCCACCGCTCCCTCAATCGCGGCTTTTACAGTGAGTGAAATATCCCGGGCTGAAATCCCGTAAAGCGACGCTTTTTTCTTATCAATCTGAACACGTGTTTCAGGACTGGGCGCGCCCTGATCATCCTTGACGTCAAAAACACCGGGAATC
>CAZLUT010000041.1:0-17904 GCA_964562805.1 uncultured bacterium
AAAAATATAAAAAGGTTAAATTTTTAATCGTGGGAGATGGCGAGTGTAAGCCTGAGGTAGAGGCGTATTTAGAGAAATTTGGGCTAAGAGATAAAATTTTACTGTTAGGATGGAGAGATACGCTAACTGAGATTTATTCTGACATTGATATTGCGGTTTTAACGTCGTTGAATGAGGGAACGCCAGTGAGCTTAATCGAAGCCATGTTGGCGGGAAAGCCGGCTGTTGCAACTAATGTGGGCGGGGTAAAGGATGTTATTACTGATAACGCAACCGGTTTCCTTGTCCCATTAAATGATGTAGAGAATTTTATATCAAAGTTATCAAAGTTGATTGAAAACAAGGCGTTGAGGGTGAAGATGGGGCAAGCAGCTAAAAAAGATATTCTTTCTAGATATGACTCAAAAACCTTAACGCAAAACATGTCAGATTTTTATTTAAAGTTGGTCCAAAAAGATTAAAGTAGGATATGTTCCTGGAGGAACATGTTCTTAAAAAATGACAAAGGGGATAATTGGATGAAAGCTTTGGTTACTGGGGGAGCGGGATTTATTGGTTCGCATTTGGCAGAACGATTGATTAACCAAGGGTATGAAGTGGTTGTTGTTGATAATTTGTCAACAGGCAAAATGGAGAATATTCAAAATATCAGGAATTGCAAAGATTTTACTTTCTATAACGATTCAGTTTTTGACTATAAGCTTTTGGAAACTATAGTTCCTGAATGTAATATTATTTTTCATCTAGCAGCCGCTGTAGGTGTCAAATATATTATTGAAAATTTAGTTGAGTCAATGCGAATAAATATACGCGGTACTGAGATCATCTTGGAGCTTGCGAGCCGGTATGACAAAAAAGTATTTATTGCTTCGACATCGGAATGTTACGGAAGAAACAATAAGGAAAGGCTGAATGAAGATGATGATGCGCTTCTAGGAAGTACAAAAATTTTTAGGTGGAGTTATGCGCATTCGAAATCGATTGATGAATTTTTGGGGCTTGCCTATCATAAAGAGCGGGACTTAAAGGTTTGTATTGGCCGATTTTTTAACACGGTTGGACCCAGGCAAGTTGGCCAGTACGGGATGGTAGTTCCCCGTTTTGTAGAACAAGCATTGCGCGGGGAGGCTATAACTGTATATGGAGACGGGGAACAGATACGGGCTTTTGGTCACGTGAGCGATATTATCGATGGTGTTACGCAGCTTATGAATACCGAAAAAGCAACCGGTAATGTATATAATCTTGGGAATGAAGATCCAATTAAAATAATTGATCTGGCTAAGATGGTAAAAAAAATTACAAACAGTAAATCCGAAATCATCAAAGTGCCTTTTGAGGATATTTATGGAGATAATTTCGAAGACATTAAGATGCGTGTTCCAGATTTATCAAAAGTTAAATCAGTTATTGACTATGAGCCTAGAATGAAGATTGAAGAAATTTTAAAATCAGTTATTGCATCTAAAAAGAGTTCAGCAAAGTGAACGAAAATTATTTAACTTTTTTTCTAATATTATTTTTAACTTTTCTTTGTTCGTATTTTCTTTGTCTGGTGGTTATCAAAATAGCAAAAAAATATCATTTTGTCAGCACAGTAAAAAGTGACCGATTTAGCAAAAAATCAAAACCTCTTCTGGGTGGAGTTGCCATATTTATAGCTTTTTGGGTTGGAGTATTCCTTTTTTACGCAACTTTTAATTTTACTTCTTATTAGTTGCGTGAGGGACTTTTGCCATTAAACGATTTGGAGGCTAAATGATAACAGGATTTCAATGGGCTGGATTTTTTCTTGGAAGCCTTTTTCTTTTAATTGTGGGCATTGTCGACGACAAAAAACATTTATCACCATTTGTAAAATTAATAGCCCAAATTATAGCCGCTGTCATTTTACTACTTCTTGGTTTTCAATTTGATTTTCTAAAAGAATTTTTTATTTTAAATATTATTTTTACGATGCTGTGGGTTATTTTCTTAATCAATGCTTTTAATTTGCTGGATAATGTAGATGGTCAAGCGGTGGGTATTTCTGCCATCTGCAGCTTTATGTATCTTTTAATCGCTCTATACCAAGGCGAAAAGGAAATAGCTTTTTTTGCCGGTATTTTTATGGTAAGCAACATCGGTTTTCTATTTTGGAATTTTCATCCTTCGAAACTATTCATGGGCGATGCGGGGAGTATGTTTTTAGGTTACACCCATGCTGTATTATCATTGTCAGCAACTTATTATAAATTCAACATTGATTATGTTGGTCACCTTCAAAGCTATGGATTTTTAGTTTATATTTTTACACCTCTCTTTATTTATGCGGTCCCGATCTATGATGTTGCATCCGTGGTGTTGATACGTATTCTTCGGCGCCAGCCAATTTATATCGGGGATCTCAGGCACTTTTCTCATCGAATGATATATCTGGGGATGAATACAAGATTTGCTGTAAGTTGCATTTATTTAATAACATTATGTTCCGGAATTTCGGGCGTCCTTTTGATGCAATTGAATATTTTTGGAGTTGGATTGGTTGTGCTGGAGGGATTAGGAATGCTTGTCATTGGAATTTTGTTTGAATACTTTGCTAGGCGAAAAATTAAATATTTAGAGCTTCGTCACCACCACAAAGTTGGTGATGTGTAATTGGAAGTATGAATGTCTGCTGGTAAAACAAAAAAAGATTGGATTTAATTTTTTAAATTTTTAGCGTTAAATTTATAAATTTAATTATTATCACTATTTTGTATTTAAAAATTTAATTGCGTTAAAAGTACTTGTAGTTACAGACTATACAATAAAGAACTTTTAAGGAAAAGCCACAGTGGATATTTTGAATTTTGCACCGGGAATAGCGGCGATTTTATTTTTTTTGATTTTTGGTCGACTATGGATCTCTCGAAACCCGCGTTATCGCGAAACAAAAAAATTTCAATTTAATATCTTTGCAATCGCACTAATCCTTAGATTTTTAATGGCAATAGTTATTTATCAGTTTGGTTTTGTGAATGTATTGGGTGATGCGGATAGCGCGGGATGGGTTTACGCAGGAGCCCTTTCTGCCAAATGGCAGCAGGATGGGATGGCCCTACTTGATTTACCTAATATTATAGTGGAAATGTACCAGAGCTACCACGTAGGGTATTATTACTTTACTGGCATTTTGTTTTGGATCACAGGCATTATCGATAGGTTGCTTGCTGTTTCAATCAACTGTTTTGCTGGTGCGATTACAGTTGTTTTAATATATCGAATAGCTTTCATCCTTTTTTCAAAAGATGTTGCTAAAATTACGGCACTGCTATGTTGTTTTTTTCCATCATTAATTATTTGGTCAGCCCAAACCGTAAAAGAACCATTGGTAGTTGCATTTGAAGCCTTGATTCTTTATTGCATTATTAACCTACGACTGTTCCATAAACAGATTTTTAAGTACATAATAATTTCTATCTTTTCTGTAATTTTCTTAGCCGCCGTAAGATATTATGCTGCTGTTGTATGCACCATTGTTATTACAGTGGGTATATTTATGCCGAGCGGAAAAAGCACAAGCCAAAAAGGCCATTTAATTAAAAACATTTTTTTAATAACGCTTTTTATCGGAATTTTTTTCGGAACAGGAATTATGTCCAGATATCAAACAGACACAGAACGCCTTGCGTCCCTTGAAGCGTTGGCGGAATACAGAGAAGGCATTATTCGCGCAGACGCGGGTTCTACTGTTGTTTTAGATTATGATATCACGACCCCTAGTGGTTTAATTAAAATGTTAATTATGGGTGGCTTCTATCTTTATTTCTCACCTTTTCCATGGCAGTTGGGTGGAGCTAGTTTAAGGATGCTGCTGGTAATGCCCGAAGTCCTTTTTTGGTGGTGGCTCTTTATCTTTGCTGTAATACCAGGATTGATTTATAGTATCAAAAAAAAATTCGGTGATATTTTTGCCATTCTTTTATTCGTAAGTACAATGAGCGCCCCTTATGCACTTGCTTTTGCTAATATAGGGCTCGCCCATAGAATGCGAGGACAGCTTTTACCGTTTTTATTTATTTTTGCCGGTGTTGGACTTGTTTTGGGAAAAATAAAACGACAAAGAAGAAGGCAAATAGCAGAATAGAGATGAAATCAATTAAATTTGGAATTATATTTTTCGTGATCACTCTAACAATGTCTTTAATCGTGATTGCTGATGAAGATATGAATGTAAGGATGCATAGCGGTGATTTAATTCAGGGCGTTTCAATTGGTGAAGATGGAAACCGTATCCACAGTATGGATGGCGAAGTGGTTGGTTATACGACTGCTGATGGTAGAGTAAAAGATCGCGAAGGAAATCATATTGGATATTTAGAGAAGTAGGATTAGGGTGACTGAGTGATGGGAAACTTCCCGACGTTTGCCAGCTAAAAGAGAATCGTTGCAGCCGGATAAACCCCAAGAAAAACTACAAACAAGGAGAGCGCGCTAATCATAATGATGGCGAGCGGGCTTAAGCGGATTTTGGCATACTTCACTTCCGCTTGTGGAATTTTCACGAAGGCCGCCTTAATAATTCGCAAATAATAAAAGATAGAAACTAAAACACCTGCTAAAGCAAATGCAATAGGCGTGTACGCTTTAGCTTGAAACGCCGAAAGGAAAAGAACAAATTTTCCGATAAAGCCCACCATTGGCGGAATGCCCGCAAGCGATGTTAAGCCGATAAAAAGAGCGCATGCCAAGAGAAACGATTTTTGAGATAAGCCGTTTAAACCTGCTCTAGTTTCAGACTTTAAATTTGCTAGATAAATTACGGAAAAAACCAAGAGATTGGAAATTGTATAAACAATCAGATAAAAAATAACTGATTTAAGAGCAAATGTCGAAGGGTTAGTAAGCGCTAAAAGCAAGTAGCTTGCCTGGGCAATGCTTGAATAGCCTAAAAGACGCTTTAAGTTATCCTGCAAGACGGCACCAATATTTCCGTAGAGCGCTGTGAGGATAGCCAAAACACCTATCAGGAAATAGAGGAAAGCCCCAAGAGACCCGCCCAGCAAATAAATCAGTTTAATGAAAGCAACGAACCCGACAGCCTTTGAGACGGTTGAAAGAAATCCTCCTACCCAGGTTGGTGCGCCCTGGTAGACATCAGGAATCCAGAAACAAAAAGGAAAAATTCCCATTTTAAAAGCGATGCCAGCCCCTATTAGCAAAAATCCAATCCAGAGCGGCAACGAAGAACTAATAAAAAAACTTTCTTGAATAACATCAAACTGTGTCGTACCAAGAATCCCATAGATAATGGCGACGCCAAACAACAGGAACCCTGAAGACAGGCCGCCCAAAATCAGATATTTAGTTCCTGCTTCTCCTGATGCCTTATTTGTTTTGATATAGGCTGTTAGGATATACGAAGCAAAAGAAAGAATTTCAATCGAAAGAAAAAGCGTAATTAATTCATTGCTTGATACAACAAAGAGGGCTCCCAGTGTCGCTAAAAGAATAAGAAGAATAGATTCGCCGGAACTCTCTCCCTTTTCTTTAGAAGAGGCGAGCATCAGGATCACGAAGAGACTGCCTGATAAGAGCGTCCCTTTAAAAAAGAGATCAAGCTTGGAGGTGGAATAGAAGTTTGAAAAACCACTGCCAATCAAATTAGCATGGCCCCCTATTAAGAATATCAATCCGCTGATTAGGCCTAAGATAGCAATTCCAAAAAGAAACGGAGTTTTAAGCTTTGATTTTATAAGATCAAAAACCAAAACGATTAACATAAGAACTAAGACGCCAATTTCGAGGCTTGAAATATGGAGCGAAGGAATTAAATTATTCATATTACTTAGCTTCTAAGCTCATTTCGATTTGGCTAATAATCTGAGTGGCATTGGGTGAAACAAATGAGATAAATGGCAACGGCAGAACGCCAATAATAATTAAACCGATAACAAGAATAACGCTGGCAAATTTACCGCTCAATTTTTCATCATCAATTTCTGAAACTGAAACCGGCAGAATTGTTTCGCCATGAAAGATATTCTTTATGGCTCGTAAGAAATAAACAGCACTTAATAAAACCCCAAAAATTGCGATTGCTACAATCACTTTATTAACCGCAACCAAACTGAAAAGAATAAGAACTTCGCCTACGAAGCTTGCCAGACCCGGAAGGCCGGCACCAGCAAGTGCCGCAACTGAAAAAATGAAAAGCAGAAAAGGCGTTTGTTTTCCAATGCCTGCGATTTGTCCGAACTTGAAAGCGCCTGTCTTTTCCTCAATGCGGCCAATATTGGCAAAAAGGAGAGAAGTGACAAGACCGTGAGCAAAAGCCAAGACGAGCGCCCCAACAAGACCAATCGTAGAAAAGCTTAAAATGCCAAGCAAAATGTACCCCATATGGCTCGAGCTTGAGTAACCAGCCATTAGTTTAGGGTCTTTCTGAGCCATGGCGACCCAGCCCACATAAATAATGTTGATTAAACAGAGGATCATAAGCGGTGCTGAAATAGCTTTAAGTTCAGCGGGGAACAGCTCCAGAACAACGCGAATCAAGAGATAAGGTCCGATTTTTTTAATAATACCAACAAGCAAGGTATTAACGCCGCGGCCTGCAACGCTATATCCGAGAGGTCCCCAAGCGTGAAAAGGAAACAGGGCGCTTAAAATCAAAGTTGAAATGAGTGCCAGATAGAAAATTATTTGAATATGAAAAATATTTGAAGCGAGCATTTCTTTGATGTGGCTCAATTCTAAGCTTTGCATCCCTGTCTGAACAAAAAGCACACCAATAAAAACTAAGAATAAAAGCCCTGCCAGGGAAGAAAAAAGAATAAATTGAAAAGCGTTTTTACCCTCTTCTCTTTGTTTCCACAGAGAAATAAGGAAATAGGCAGTGAGAATTTCGAACTCAAGAAAAAAGAAGATGAAAAATAAATTCTGCGAAAGAAAAAGACCGTAGGCTCCACCGACCAATATCAAATAAAGAATATGATATTCCTTAGTTTGTTCTTTAATATCTGTTGAATACAAAAGTCCTATTGGCCCTAGGATAGCGGCTAACAGGAGGAAGGGAATTGATATGCCGTCAATGCCGAGTGATAAGTTAAAACCCCACGTACTGAGCCAAGGAACCACCAGCTGTGATTGCATTCCTCCTTCGGGATTAAATTCAATAAGGAGTTTTCCCAAGGCTAATGATGTGGCAGTCAGGGAAACGAAAGAAAAAACTTTGATAAAGATCTTACGTTCCTTGCCTACAAAAAGAAGGAAGGCTGCTGCGATAAGCGGTATTAAAATTAAGCTCAAAGTTTCCATTATTTAATCCCTATAATTCCCCAAAGACTAATCAGAGCCAGACCTATTACAAATAAAAGCGCGTACACGTGGAGGTTTCCGGCCTGAACTTTCCGGATGCCTTTCGCGGTTAATTTGACTAATTTAGAGGGGGCATCTTCTTCGATGGGGATGATGATATATTGATCAATCAGCCCAAGTAAGCGGCTCCAGCTATTTTGAACTAGTGAAACCAGCCAGTCATAAATTTCATCGATATAACATTTTTTGGCTAGAAAAGTTTGGATGAAACCAAGTATCTTAATCAAAGGATCCGTTTCTTTTTTGAAGAACAGTTTAAATGAGATTAAGAAACCAATTAAACCGAGCGCTGTGGCGGTAATTGAAATTCCAAAATTAATCGCCTCGGGCTTATGACCAGTTAAGAACTGTTCAATCGGGAAGAAGCCGGCAAAGAGAGAGAGAAGCGAAAGTATAATAAGCGGTATTAACATTACCCAGGGGGATTCGTGGGATTTTTTGGACGCGTCACTTGGGTTACCCATAAAGGCAACGATAAAAAGCCTTCCCATATAGAGTGCGGTTAAGAACACTGCGCTCATGCTCCCAATAAAAAACAGCCGGTTGGTGTGAGAGGCCGCCAAAAGAATTAAGTCTTTACTAAAAAAGCCTGAAAAAGGAAAAATGCCGGCTAAAGCTAGAGTTCCAAAAAGGAAAGAGATGGTGGTAATGGGCATTGTGCTTTTCAGTCCGCCCATTTTCCAGATATCTTGAGTAATAACAGCGTGGATAACACTACCGGCACCCAAGAAGAGCAAGGCTTTAAAACAGGCATGAGTTACCAAATGAAACATGCCCGCATTCGGCTCGTGACACCCTACAGCAAGCACCATGTAGCCCAATTGGCTCAATGTTGAATAAGCTAGGATCCGCTTGATATCATCCTGGGCCACAGCAATAAGACCCGCTAAAACGCATGTAATAAGACCTGAGAGGCCCACTATGAAAAGGGCGGTAGTGGAGAGCTCAAAGAGGAAGAAGACACGGGCTAGCAGGTAAACGCCGGCTGCCACCATCGTGGCTGCGTGAATAAGGGCTGAAACAGGTGTAGGACCTTCCATAGCATCCGGGAGCCACACGTGAAGAGGAAACTGAGCCGATTTACCAGCGACACCAGCGAAAACCAAAAGAGGCAATGCCGTTAAAAGAAGAGGCGCTAAGTGCAAGCCACTGATTCTATTTTCTAAAGCGACAAAATTTAAAGTACGTTCACTCAATTCAGGGCTTGAAAAGTACCAAATTAAAAGAATTCCGAAGATAAAGAAAACATCACCGATTTTATTAACTAAAAAAGCTTTTTTGCCAGCCAGAGCCGCAGCATCCCTCTCAAACCAAAAAGAAATAAGGAGATAACTTGCCAGGCCCACCAGTTCCCAAAAAATAAAAATTTGGAGGAAATTATTTGCAAGAACAATTCCTATCATGGCAAAAGCGAAAAAGCTGAGCTCAGCAAAATAGCGGCTCCAGCCCGGATCATCTTTCATATAACCCCAAGAATAAATGAAGATCAAGGAACCGATTCCTGTCACTACTAAAAGCATGGTTAAGCTTAGAGGATTAATTAGATATCCCCATTCGAGTACCAGGCCGGAAACTTGAAGCCAAGGCAGTGAGATTTCGATATAACCCAGAGAAGGGCTTGAAAGAAGAAATTCTTTTAGGATGAGGCAAGTGAGCAAGAAAGACGTTAAAAGAGACCCGATTGAAAGCAGCGCGGATATTTTTTTAAATTTTCGAGTAAAAAGAGTGATGATAATACTGGCTGCGAGCGGCAAAAATAATATCAGAGAGAGAATTTGAAACATGCTAGCCTTTTAATAAATCGGGTTTATCAGTTTGAGTGGTTTGCCATGTTTTGAAAAGAATAACGGCGATGGCAAGGGCGATTGTCACCTCAGCGGCTGCGGTTGCCATGATTAAAAGCACAATAACTTGTCCGTCTAAATTGCCGTGGAGGTTGGAAAAAGTAACAAAGGCTAAATTAGCGGCGTTAAATAAAAGTTCAAGTGAAAGCAGTACCAGTAATATATTTCTCCTCAATAAAAGGCCTAAAATTCCAATACCGAAGAGAATGGAGCTTAAAACTAAATAATGGAGAGGGGTTACCATGAGCGCTTCGCTCCTAAATAAACAGCACCAATGATTGCTACTAAAATTAATATTGAAACCAATTCAAAAGGAAGTAAATAAGTGGAAAAAAGCAGCTTACTTAATGCTTTTACCGAAGTTTCTGATCCGCTTGGCGCGGTTTCAATGCCCGATAACGCTATTGCGAAAGCCTTAATAAGCAACAAAATTAAAAACAGGACTGAAGCAAAAGAGATTATTTTAAAAGATGGTTTAATATTCTTGGTCTCTTTGCTTTTAAATCCCATTAGCATGATTACAAAAAGGAACATGATAATGATTGCGCCCGCGTAAACAGCAATATGAATCACAGCCACAAAAGTAGCTTTCATCAATAAAAAGAGAGCCGCAATAGAAATGAGGCTTAATAAAAGCGAAAGGGCACTGTGGATTGGATTTTTAAGGCTAATCACCCCTATCGCACCACCCAGCACAAACGCTGAAAATATGTAAAATAAAATCATCTCTAGCATATGACTTGTGAACTACGTAATTTCTATTTAACTTAATTAGTTATGAATCAAAGGGGCAAAGTATAGTGAATTATGGTCCAAAGAGCCAGGTTCTTTTTATAGGAGAGCGGTTTATTGTTATGAGTAAATTTTTTCCTTGGCAACTAATCATGTGCCAGGGAAAGGCGAGAGCATTTCATTGGTTTTTTCCAAATTATCGGTCCGAAGAACAAGGAGCGCTTCCGTGGTGTTTTCGGTGGCGGCTGCATAGGCATAGCCCACATTAATATCTGCCATTGCAAGTTTTTGGGTGACGCGGGTCAAGGTACCGGGGACATTATCGATTTTAATCGTTACAACATCCTGCTCCATAACCATAAAACCCTCATTTTCTAAAAGCAGCGAGGCTTTTGTCGGGTTATCAGCAATAATTCTAAGAACGCCATGATCGTTATGTTCAATGACGGAAATAGCTTGAAGATTGATTAAATTTTCTGAAAGCACAGCGCAAGCCTTGGCAAGAGAGCCGGGCCTATTGGCGAGTATTATTGAAATCTGCTTTGAAATAGCCACACAAAAGTATACTGTAACCTCTTCTTGGATTCCAAAGAATTTTCGTTATAATTAATCATCATGACCAAAAAACAAACATTTCTTTTTTTGGCCCTTCTTTCAATAGGAGCTTGGATTCTGCTTGCTTTTGCTAAATCACCCGAAAAAATTTCAATCAAAAACGAAGATTCCGCGACCAAAGGTTTATCAGGGGCCCCTATTACGATTGTTGAATATAGTAACTTTGGGTGTAAGGCGTGCAAGGATGCGACAGAGGTGATCGACAAAATTTTAGATAAATATGGTGATAAAATTTATTTTATTTTCCGAACGTATCCATTTCTTCGCAAACATTCTAATATTGATCCTTCTGCTGTTGCCGCTGAATGCGCAAGGGAGCAGAGTAAATTTTGGGCCTATCATGACTATTTATTTAAAAATCAATATGACTGGGCCAAAGACCCGCTGAAGAAACCCTTAGACGACCCGATGAACAAATTTTCTATTTATGCCGATAGGCTAGGATTAGACATAGAAGCGTTTAATAAATGTCTTATCTCTGAGCGAGCAAAACAAGTTATTATTGCTTCGCGGGCGGAAGCTAAAAGTCTTAAAGTTCAGAGCACGCCCACTTTTTTTATTAACGGCAAACGTGTTGTGGGCATCCGGAGTTTAAAGGCAAAGTACGACCAGATTATTCAAGAAGCTTTAAAAGAATGAAACTCTTAAAATTAATAGCCCGTCTCTTAATCGCCCTCATTTTTTTATACAGTAGTTACTGGAAATTATCAGCGCCTCTCGAGAATTTTGAAGAAGTGCTGAGAGCCTACGAAATTTTTCCCGAATTTTCCATTTTCTTCCTATCACGAGCCGTGCCTGTTGCGGAATTAATAGTAGGCGCTTGTCTGCTTTTTGGATTTCTGATGAGACTGGCAGCCTTGGCTTCAGTTTTCTTTTTTGGATCTTTTATTTTTGTTATTTCGAGGGCTTTAGCTTTAAAACTTCCTCTAGAAGATTGCGGATGTTTCGGAGAGGGAATTCATCTCCCGATTTGGGGCGCGCTCAGCATAGATATTGCGCTCTTTTTGCTTTCACTATGGATCTTGTTTTCTAAACCTACACCACTCCAACTCGATTCAATAATTTTCAAAAGACTAACCACTAACCACTAACTACTGCCTCTTTTCTTCTTAAGGTATCCTCATAAATATCCGTTAATTTGACCATGAATATTTATTACGAAGATTCTTGGAATCGCGAAAAAGATTTTTCGGCTCTCGAGCCAAAAGAAGAGAAGCTTCTTAATGAGCTTCGAAGCGCTTTGCACCGCAGAGATTTTGAGAGCGCCAAGAAAACTTTACGCGAAAATTTCCAAGTAGAAGCAGTCGCTTAATTCAACAGAAGCTAAGTGCGCTTTAAAGCGCACTTAACCTTTGCCAAGTTTCTATACTTTTATACCATTTTTTATTTTTTCGAATCTTTTACCTCCTATTCCTTTGATTCTTGTTAAATCTTCTGGTTTTTTAAAAAGGCCCCGGGTCTCACGGTAGGTAATGATGCGTTCCGCAATTGTATTCCCGATCCCTTTTATTTTTGTTAGCTCATAAAGATTTGCCTGATTGACATCAATTTTTTGCTCTCTGGCTTCTGCCCGCTCCAAGAAAATGGGGAAGAACAGCTCATTTGATGCGGGCCCTATTAGAGACATTGCTAAAAAAAGGGGGGCAAATAGGCAATTTTTTAGTAAAAATTTCATATAGTCTCCTTAAAATATGGTGATTAATCATAATTTAATATAGTTATTTGTCAATACCAATATGAGAAATATTTAATGTGATATTTTCATTTTTATTTTGAATTAAACTAAATTTAATTTATAATTTGTAACATGTTGTCGATAGGATCTCACATAAGAGAAATTCGTAAGGCCAAAAAAGTTACGCTAGTTGAGCTCTCCGCGAGAACCGGTGTGGCTCAGGCCACCTTGTCTAGAATCGAGACCGGGACTATGATTGGCACGGTTGAAAGTCACCAGAAGGTCGCAGAGGCCCTTGGTGTGAGTCTGAGTGAGCTTTATACCGGTGTTGATGATAGAGCCAAGGAGATTGATTATTCAAAATCCGGAAACCGCACTCCCAAGAAAATGGGACAGGCATCTTGCGAAGTTCTTGTCACTTCAGCTTCGAGCAAAAAAATGCTCCCCACGCTTATTAAAATTGATGAAAAAGGCGAAATTTCTTTTGATGCGGAAGAAGTAGGTGTTGAAAAGTTTTTCTATTGTTTAAAAGGAGAGGTGGAATTGGGACTTAAAGACACCTCTTATACTCTTAAATCCCAGCAATCACTATATTTTGATGCCTCTTTACCCCATACGGTTAAGAATAACTCAGCAAAACTTGCTGAAATCTTCGCCGTCACCTCGCCACCCCGCATTTAACTCTATTTTTTATCCCTCAGATCTCAGATCTTAGATCTTAGATCTAGTCCCTTACTTATTATTATTGTCCTCCCCAAGATCTTTTGCTACTATAACCGCTCTTTATGCCAAGCAAAAAAAAACCAAAAAAAACTGCTAAAAAGGTTGAAACGAAAAAAAACCTTTCTACTTTTCAAGGGTTGATTCAAGCCCTAAATGACTATTGGTCTAAGCAAAATTGTTTAATTCTTCAGCCTTATGATTTAGAAGTTGGAGCCGGCACTTTTTCTCCCCACACCTTTTTAAGAGCTTTGGGACCGGAGCCATGGAAGGGAGCTTATGTAGAGCCAAGCCGCAGACCGACAGATGGGCGGTACGGTGAGAACCCTTTAAGAACTCAGCACTATTACCAATATCAAGTTATCCTGAAACCCATTCCAGAAAATTCACAAAAATTGTATTTGGATAGCTTGAAAGCTGTTGGTATTCCAATTCACCTCCATGATATACGATTTGTAGAAGATGATTGGGAATCTCCCACCTTAGGAGCTTGGGGTTTGGGTTGGGAAGTGTGGCTTGATAGTCTTGAGATAACCCAATTTACTTATTTTCAGCAATGCGGCGGGATCGATTTAGAAGTGCCTTGCTGCGAGATTACTTACGGCCTAGAAAGAATTGCGATGTTTCTTCAGGGTAAAAATTCTATTTTTGATATCAAATGGAATGAGACTGAAACTTACGGCGATATTCATTTAGAAGGCGAGAAACAGTGGTCTCGATACAATTTCGAGGAAGCATCAATAGACCTTTTAATGCGCTACTTTAATGAAGCAGAGGAGGAAGCCAGAAGACTTTTTGAAAAAGATTTGGTTTTACCCGCTTATGATTTATGTTTAAAAGCTTCACACTTTTTTAATCTTCTTGATGCGAGGGGTGCTATTAGTGTTACAGAAAGACCACGCTACATTGCAAGAGTCCGCTCTTTAGCTCGAGTCGCTGCAGAAGGCTATCTTAAAACAAGAGAATCCTTGGGCTTTCCGCTTTGTAAGGGTAAGAAGACTCTCACGAAAACTTCATGAAGAAGAAATCCCTAACTAAATCACTTTTGATTGAAATTGGAGTAGAGGAGTTACCTTCTGATGCCATTAGTGCGCTTAAAAATAAATTAAAAACGCGTATCGATCATTGGCTTAATGAAAAAAATCTTTTATTAGAGGCCCCCTTAAGAAATCTCCTGGAAGCTGAAGATTCACTTCAGGATATCCGTATCGAAGTGACCCCGCGCAGAATCGTGATTTATATCGAAGGGTTACCCATTAAACAGCCTGATGTCGAAGAGGAATTTGTAGGGCCTTCCGCTAAGGCCGCCCTTTCAGCAGCTAATGAGCCAACCCAAGCTTTGTTAGGATTCCTGAAATCCAAAGGGGCAACGCTTAATGAAATGTATAAAAAGACAACCGGACGGGGGGATTTTGTTGCAGTCCGTTGCCTGAGAAAAGGCGTTAAGACCGAAAAGCTTTTAAAAACTTTTTTAAGCGAACTTTTTTCTGGTTTTCCGTTCCCAAAAACAATGCGCTGGTATGTTGATGCCCGTTTTCCAAGACCTGTCAGATGGATTTTAGCTCTTTGGGATAAGGAAATTTTACCTTTCGAATATGCAGGGCTTAAGTCTGACCGCTTAACCTATGGCCATCGATTTTTGGCGGATCGAGCGGTTAGGATCAAAAAGGCTGATATCAAAGAATTGGAATCTGCTTTAAAAAATCTTCACGTTACTTTGTCTTTTGAAAAACGATCTGAAATTATTGAGTGCGAATTAGCCAAAACAAATCCCTCCCAGAAAATCGATAAAGAGCTTATTGAGATGTCAGCCTCACTCACCGAAGACCCTGTTTTTATTAAGGGCAAATTTGATGAAAGATATTTAAAGTTGCCCGAGGAAATTTTGGCAACTAGCATGCGTAAGCATCAAAAGATTTTTGCTTTATATGACAAGGGAGGACGGGTATTGCCGGGATTTCTTGCTGTTGTTAATGGCAAGAAAGCAAATCCTAGGTTAATCCAAAAAAATTATGAGAACGTGCTTGAAGCAAAGCTGAAAGACGCCGAATTTTTTTATCATGAAGACAGGAAAACTTCTCTTGAAGCTAAAACAGAAAGGCTTAAGAAAGTTACTTTCCTTGGCAAACTTGGAACTCTCTTTGATAAGGCAGAGAGATTAAAGGCGCTTGCCGCCGAACTTTCTGCTAATTTAGGGCTTTCTTCTGAAGAAGAGAATAATTTAAAACGGGCCGCTTTTCTTTCAAAAGCAGATTTAGAAACTCAAATGGTTTATGAATTTCCTGATCTCCAGGGTTTTGCGGGCGCTGAATATGCTCGAGCAGATGGGGAGAGCAAGGCTGTCTCTAAAGCTTTAAAAGATTATTATTTACCTACCTCAGCTTCTTCGGATGATCCTTTAGAATTGAGGCCAGTTTCTAAAGCATCAGCCAAAGAACGTTTGGTTGGAGCGTTATTGGGGATTTTAGATAAATTAGACACTTTAGTGGGCGCTTTTGGGTTGGGGATTGAAGTTAAGGGCAGTGAAGATCCTTACGCCTTAAGGCGTGCTGCTAACGGGATTGTGTTGACAGTTTTTGAACTTAAGAAAAGAAATCTTGCCGACCTATCTTTTAGCTTAAAAAGCCTAATCCAAAAGAGCGCTGAACTTTATAGTGATAAAATTAAGTTATCCAAAGAAGAAATTGAAAAACGATTTAAGAAAACGATCGAAGAAAGAGTGCTCTGGGTTTTAGCGAGCGAAAGAGCGCGGGATAGAGAGATTTTGAATTCAATTTTTAAGACCTCTTCTGACGATCTTCTCGATGTTTGGAACAGATTTGATTCTTTGGAAACCTTAGAAAAGAAAGACCCAAAAGCTTTTTATGAAACTTATAAGATCTTGGAGCGTACATTTAACATTTTAAAAGGTGTTAAGGATGTCCAAGTGGCAGATGAGACGGTAAAGCCCGAGCTGTTTCAGACGGAGGAAGAGAAGCAGCTTTTCGGAGCTTTTCAAAATTTAAAGGGCAAATTCCAGGAATTGATGCAAAAAAAATCTTATATTGACGGAACAAAGCTTTACGCCGGGGAACTTTATGGTAGAATCTCGAAATTCTTCGACCATGTTCTGGTCAATGATAAAGACGAATCACTTAGACGGAATCGTCTCGCTTTAATGCACCGCATTTATAGCTTATATACTCAAAAAGTGGCGGATTTGAGTCTTTTGACTCAAATGGAACCACCTCAAGGGTAAATTTTTATTGAATTAGGTTTTTAAGAAAGGAGCCATAATGGTAACGGCAATGAAGACAAAAAAGAAATCAAAGAAAACAAAGGTGAGCTCAAAAAAGAAGAGCACGAAGAAGCTTGTTTATTTTTTCGGCAATAAAAAAGCCGAAGGTAAGGCTAGCATGAAAATGCTTTTAGGAGGCAAGGGCGCCAACTTAGCGGAAATGACTAATATCGGAATTCCTGTTCCAGCGGGAATTACTATCACAACCGAAGTATGCGATCTCTATTACAAGAACGGCAACAAATGGCCGGCAGGACTTGAGGAACAAGTTTGGGCCAATATAGAGCGACTCGAAAAAACAATGGGTGCCAAACTTGGAGATCGTGATAATCCATTATTGGTATCTGTAAGAAGTGGCGCTGCCGCTTCTATGCCCGGCATGATGGATACGGTTCTCAATTTAGGCTTAAACATTGATACGGTCCAAGGTTTGATTATCAAAACTGAAAATGAACGTTTCGCGTGGGATTCTTACCGTAGATTCATGCAAATGTTTGGCAGCGTTGTTATGGGCGTTGAACATGATGCGTTTGAACACATTCTTGAAGCTAAGAAGAAAGCATTAGGCATTAAACTAGATACTGATTTAAGCTCTGATGATCTTAAAGATCTTGTTGATAAATATCTCGCGTTGGTCAAAAAAGAAACAGGAGAGGAATTTCCTCAGGATCCAAAAGAGCAATTAAGAAAATCAATTAACGCTGTATTTAGTTCTTGGAATAACCCACGTGCGATTCGTTATCGTCAATTGAATGATATCAGAGGTCTTATCGGAACTGCTGTTAACGTTCAAGCGATGGTGTTTGGCAACATGGGTGAAACTTCAGGTACTGGCGTTTGTTTTACACGGGATCCTTCCACAGGAGCTAACTATTTTTATGGTGAGTACTTGATGGACGCTCAAGGTGAAGACGTTGTGGCTGGTATTCGTACACCGGAACCAATTGATCACTTGAAGAAATTAATGCCGGTAGTTTATAAAGAACTAGTTGGCTACAAAGATAGACTCGAAAAACATTATAAGGACATGCAAGACATCGAGTTTACGATTCAAGATAAGAAACTTTATATTTTGCAAACCCGTAACGGCAAGCGGACAGCCCAAGCTGCTGTTAAAATTGCGTGTGATCTTGTTAAGGAAAAGCAGATTTCTTGGAAAGAAGCGCTTCTGAGAGTTGAGCCGAAGCAACTAGATCAATTGCTTCACCCAACCTTTGATCCGAAAGCCAAGAAAGAAGTGATCGCAAAAGGTCTTCCGGCTTCTCCGGGCGCCGCATGCGGTAAGGTTTACTTTACGGCCCATGACGCCGAACACCAAGCAGAGCTTGGCAGCAAGGTAATCTTGGTTCGCGTTGAGACTTCGCCCGAGGATATTGGCGGCATGCACGCAGCCGAAGGTATTTTGACTTCTCGCGGCGGAATGACCTCACACGCCGCTGTTGTAGCGCGCGGGATGGGCACCTGCTGTGTGGCTGGCTGTAGCGATGTTAACATTGATTACAGTAAAAAGCAGTTCACAGTCGATGGTGTTACTGTAAAAGAAGGAGAGTTTATCTCTTTGGATGGTTCTCGTGGCGAGATCTATTTGGGAGAAGTTGCGACACAGACCGCCAGCCTCTCAGGAGACTTTGGCCGTCTGATGAAGTGGGCTGATCAGGTTCGCACTCTCAAGGTAAGAACTAATGCTGACACTCCAAACG
>CAZLUT010000042.1:0-17509 GCA_964562805.1 uncultured bacterium
CATTGCCTCCTTGAGCAAAGGCGCTAGCGCCGAATGCTACCGGGAAAACTAACAAGCCAGCTATCACAAGACTGACTAGAAGGCGTTTTGCCATAACAGATACTCCTTTTCTTTAATTAACTTTTATTTCTCTAATAAATTTTTGGTTTATTTCGCTAATAAACCAAGAAAAGTTTATTTATAAACATTAAGCCTTTACGACTAAGAGAAGAAGAATTGTATCGACTCACTTTTGGTTCGTCCACTTTTTTCTCCCCTTTTTAGGCTGCTCAATTTTTATTAGGATAGTTGCATTTTCACCGATGGCTGCGTCATGAACCTGTGGGTTTATAAGGATTACCGACTCGGTCGCTGGGCCGCTCCCTCCCGGCATAAATTCGGCCGGGCGAGTTGACGACGACTTCGTCATCGTAACTCGTGGCCTCATTTATGGTGCCAGAGATCGGACTCGAACCGATACGGGAATAATATTCCCACGGGATTTTAAGTCCCGGGCGTCTGCCAATTCCGCCACTCTGGCTATACAAGGGTCTGCACTTCACATAGAGCAGAGCTCTTTTTATGGTAGCCCCGATTTTTTCTCTCCACAAAAAGCGCACAACACTTTTTGAGGGGAAAAAACGGGACAAATTCGACCCTATAACTTACGAGCGCTTCGCTTCCGTAAGTTATGGTCTCATTTGGAGGCACCGATCGGAATCGAACCGATGTGTAAGAGTTTTGCAGACTCCCGCCTTACCACTTGGCTACGGTGCCCTATATTTGTTTTCAAAAAACTAAGATGCGGATAATATCTAACTTGCCTAGCTTTTGCAAACTTCCTTTATTAAAAACCGGGCAATTTCACGCTTTTTCTTTCCTTCAATCCAAACCCGCTCATCCTTTTTATTTAAAATTAAAACACTTGTCTTTCCTGTTCCAAACGGGTTGTGCCCTGCCCCCAAAAAATTACCTACAATCATATCCAATTTTTTTGATCTGAGTTTTCTCCGGGCCGATTCCTCGAGCGTTTCTGTCTCTAGACAAAAACCAACGCATTTCTGCTTTCTTTTTAAGAAAGATAATTTTTTAAGTAAATCAGGGGCAGGTTTTAGCTTTACACAAAACTCTTTATCTCTTCGTTTAATTTTATGTTTTGAAAATTTGTGCGGAATAAAATCCGAAACGGCAGCCGCCATAAAAAGAATGTCTGTCTTTTTAAATTCCTGAATCAGCTTTTTTCCCAAATCTAACGTGCTTTGAAAAGGGATTACTTTAACACCTTTCGGGGATTTAAAGTGGGTAACGCTCGAGAGAAGCGTCACCTGATGTCCAGCTTTTTTGGCCAGAGCGGCCAACTGATACCCCATCTCCCCTGTCGATTGGTTTGAAATAAAACGAACGGGGTCTATTCTTTCTTGAGTAGGGCCAGCTGTAATTAAAATGCGTTTAGATTTCAAGAGGCTTAGAAATTATTTTAAAAGGTTTCGAATCGTTTTTAAGATATCTTCAGTGCTTGGGATATGTCCTTTTCCGACCCGTTCACAAACCAAATGGCCTTCAATCGGCTCTAAAATCGAAAAACCAGCCTTCTTGAGACGATTCAGATTTTCCTGCGTCAAAGGATTGCTGTACATATTGTCATTCATGGCCGGCACGACAAACTTCTTTGCTTTGCTGGCCAAAGCAACACAGGTCGCTAAATCATCAGCAAGGCCATGGGATAATCTTGCTATTAAATTAGCGCTTGCCGGTACAAAAGCGATCAGATCAGCCTGGTCCGCAAGCGAGGTATGGACAGGCAAATTGATCTGCGGATGCTCAAAAGGATCCCGATAAACGGGTTCTCCTGAAATACTCTTAAGTGTTAGAGGCGTAATAAATTCTTCGGCTGATTTGGTCATAATCACCAAAACTTTGTGCCCCTCTTTCTTAAGAGCCGAAATAACATCACAAGCCCTGTAGGCGGCAATGCTTCCCGAAACAACCAATAAAATCGTTTTCGCCTTAGCCATCAGTCTTATTCTGCCGCCTCATCCTGCTCAAAAACGATCTTGCCTTCTTTAAACTCTTTCATAGCAACAGTTGACGACTTTTTTGTTTTTGTCTTAACGAGGGGGTGTTTCCCCGTATTGATCTCTTCGGCACGCTTAGCTAACGCTAAGACTGTTTTGAAAATACTGTTTGTTTTGCTGGTTAATTCATCAATAAAAATTGGCATTCTAATTTCTCCTTTTATTTCTTTCTATATCAACCATAGATTTTAAATTATGAGTGCTATGCTCAATTGAATCATTAGTAATTGTGAAATCAAAAAACTCTTTATGTTCCATTTCTTCACGAGCCGCCTCGAGACGCCTTTTAAGAGACTCCTCACTTTCCGTCCCTCTACCTTCAAGCCTACTGCGCAAAATATCCAAGGAAGGCGGTGTTAAAAAAAACAAAACAGCAGCCATCTTACTTCGAATCGTTTTGGCCCCTTGGACATCTACAGAAACGATTACGTCCGTCCCTCCATCCAGGAGCTTTTCAACATCTTCCTTTGCTGTTCCATAAAAATTGTTATAGACGCATGCTGACTCGAGAAAAAATCCGTCTTTCTTCTTTTTTTCAAACTCTTCACGAGTAACAAAGTGATAATCCTGCCCCTCTTTTTCTCCCTGCCGTTTTTGACGAGTTGTATAAGTGATAGAACGCTTTGGAGAACTTGGATCTTTAAGAAGTTCAGTCAACACACTTGTTTTCCCACAGCCCGAAGGTGCGGTTAATACGAATAATAGCCCTTTTTTTTCTTTAATGGAACCCATTTATTCCGCTCTTCTCCCCGGTTTACCCTTATTCAATGTTCTGAACCTGCTCTCTCAATTTCTCAATTTCGGCCTTAATGTCAATAACGAGCCTCGACATGCCAAAATGATTTGCCTTAGAAGCGATCGTATTAGCCTCTCGATTAAGCTCCTGAAGAGTAAAATCAAGCTTTTTACCCACTTCATTAGGTTCTTCGAGGATTCTTTTAAAAAGATCCAAATGGCTCTTCAACCTTACCAATTCTTCTGATATATCAGATTTTTCGGTCAAAAAGGCTGCCTCTTTGGCCAAGCGATCGTCATTGATACCCACGGATTCGGTAAGTTTTTTTATTTTTTGGAAAAGCTTGGCGTGAACCTCTTTTAATTTTCCGCTTCTTTGCTTCTCGACAAGACTAATTAATTTTTTCAGTGTGCTTAAGCGCTTTAAAAAATCCTGGCGTAATTTCTTCCCTTCCCTTTCTCTTGAGAGATTAAGGGACTTGAGCGCCTTGATAATTGTTTGCTTTAAGCTTTTCCAGCCGGATTCCGTAATAACCTCTTCTTGTTTAACCTCTAAAACTTGGGGTAAACGGATTAAATCATTTAATTTTAGAGGTGCTAAACCCATTTTTTTCGAAAGTTTCGAAAAATAATCATGGTATTGAATAAGCTTTTTATCATTTAGCTTAACTTCATCTCCCCCGCTCGTACTGGAAACGGTTGAGGCCAAGATGTTAACCTTTCCTCTTTTGACATATTTTTGACATAAAGACCGGATCTCCGATTCAAAGCTGTTCCATCCATTGGGCAATCTCAAAGAGATATCGAGATAACGGTTATTAACGGAGCGGATCTCTACCAGGTGGTGACAGGCTCCGCTTGTCGTGCGGGCCGTACCCATTCCTGTCATACTGCGAATTTTAAGCTGTTTTGTCTTCTGTTTCATAAAAAGGACGGGTATTGTAAGGGTAGAGGGGCTAAAAGTCTAATTAAAGTGGTTAGTGGCTAGTAAGATGACACGAAGTGTCACCTTAACCTCTATTTACTAATAGTTAGCGACTATTCACTGGCCTGGCCTTGAGCCAGGCCTCGTTACCGGAATAGCGGCAAGAGAGGCCGGAAGCTTATTTGGCTTATAGGCAAGCACCTTCATCTTAAAAAGAAACTGATACGGGATCTTAAAAATTTTGGATTTTGACGAACGATTAACGATAGAACCAACTGCTAAAACACGACCTCCAAGCTTTGAAATAACCTGAATTGTCTCTTTTGTGGAGCCGCCGGTAGTAATCACATCCTCTATAATAACAATTCGGTCATCCGGATAAATTTCAAACCCGCGCCTTAATGTCATGACGCCATCTTTTCTCTCAGTAAAAATGGTGCGTACACCGAGGGCTCTTCCCACCTCTTGACCAATTACAACCCCGCCAAGCGCCGGACTTATTACTAAGGTGGGCTTGAAACGCTTTAACTTCCCCGCAAGCTCCCGTCCTAATTTTGAAGCGTATTTTGGATACTGAAGCACCTTGGCGCACTGAAAATATTCGGGGCTATGAAGCCCGGAAGAAAGCCTAAAATGTCCCTTTAGCAAAGCGCCGGATTTTTTAAATATTTTTAAATAATCATTCTTTTGCATCACATCTCCTTCTAACTACTAACAACTATCCACTAACTACTTATTTCTTCCAACACTTTCCTCGCCGCTTAGCGCCCAAAATCGGTCTTCCAACCACAATATAGTCAGCGCCCAATTGAATAGCTTCACGGGGCGTCATTACTCTCTTCTGATCCTGCCGCCCGGCCCAACTCGGACGAATGCCTGGTGTAATAATTTTAAAGTCGTTTCCTAAATTTTCGCGGATAAGCTTAATCTCTTGAGGGGAAGCGACAACGCCGTCTAAGCCGGCCTTTTTAGCTAATTTAGCCAAACGTAAAACAGAATCAGGGATCCCGCCTTCAACTTTTAAATCATCAGAAAAAGTTTCCTCATTATGGCTTGTTAAAACTGTAACACCAATCAAGAGCGGCTTTTTGGATTTATCTTTTGCCGCATCATTAAGAGCCAGGCGTGCCTCTTTCATCATTTCTGTCCCACCCAAACAATGAACATTAGTCATAAAAATCCCGAGACCAGCTGCTTGCCGGATCGCTTTGGCAACTGTATTGGGAATATCATGAAATTTGAGATCGAGAAAAACCTGAAATTCCTCGGCTACGGCCTCTTCTACGATGCTCACTCCTTCTTTTGTGAAGAGTTCTAAACCAATTTTTAAATTGGTCACTTCACCTTTTAATTTTTTGAAAACTTCCCGGGCTTCAGTTTTACCGGGGACATCAAGAGCAACAATTAATTTATCGCGCACGTCTTTCATACCACCAAACTTCCTCTCAAATCATCCAAAGTCGTCTTTTCTTTCTTTAAAAAACTCTCAATTCCCTTTAAAACGTCAATGGTAGCGGTTGGATTAACAAAGTTAGCGGTCCCTAGAGCGACTAAATCAGCACCGACCATTATAAATTCGAGAGCATCCATGGCATTCATGACACCGCCCATTGCGATCACCGGCACATTAAACTGCTTTTTTGCTTCATAAAGGTAGCGAACTGCTACTGGTTTTATGGCAGGGCCGCTCAAACCCCCCGTAATATTTGCGAGTCTCGGTTTTTTTGTTTTAAGATCAACTGCCATCGCTTTAATAGTATTTAGAAAGCTGAGCCCGTCGGTTCCGCCAAGAAGAGCTGATTCGGCCACTTCAAGAAACCGGTCTCCGGCTTCAGATGATAATTTAGTAAAAAGTAATTTATTGGTTTCACACCTGATATTTTTAAGAAGCCTTTTAGCTGCCTGAGGATTTGATTGAAAATCTAAACACCCCTTTTTAACATTGGGGCATGAGAGATTTATTTCAAGCGCTTTAACCGTCCGGTTTGAATCAAGGCCTTTTGCGATTTTATAATATTCTTCTTCGGTTTCACCCGCGATACTAACGATAAGCGGTGTTTTTATTTTCTTAAAATAAGGAATTTGGTCTTTAACAAAGCTCTTAAGGCCTTTATTCTGAAGACCAATCGCATTTAACATGCCCGAAGAGGTTTCACAAATTCTTGGCATGGGATTCCCGAGACGAGGATTTAAGGTGATGGTTTTTGTAATGATTGCGCCGAGCTTTTCGTAATTAACGTACCGGCTGTATTCGTCACGAGAACCAAAGGTGCCCGAGGCAACCGTAACGGGATTCTTGAATTTAACGCCCTTAATCGTAACCGGCATATCTAGCTTTTGACTTTTTGACATTCTACGCCTTTAAATTTGTTAAAATTAAACACCGGCCCATCTTTACAAGAAGTTTTCTGCCCCGATATAGTTTTAATAACACATCCCAAGCATGCCCCCACGCCACATGCCATTTTTTCTTCAACCGAAAGTTCGCCCCGCGCTCCAAGACGTTCGGCAATATTCCGCACGGCATCCATCATAACAGTTGGCCCGCAAGTATAAAGAATGCATCTCTTAGGATTTTCTTTTTTTAATATTTCCTTTAAAAGCTCAGTCACAAATCCTTTTTTCCCCGCCGAACCATTATCAGTTGCTATAAATTTTTTTGATTTATCAGCTCTAAACTCGCTATCAGGTAAAAGTCTATTTTTATCCGGAAATCCCATTAAGAAATAATTAGCTTTATAAACCTCATCCCAAAAGATAAGGGGTGCGACTCCAACTCCGCCAGCTACTAAAATTGATATCTCACCCGATGCGGGTTTGGAAAAGGTGTTTCCGAGAGGCCCTAAGGCTTTCAACTTGTTTCCCGGCTTCAGTGTCGCCAAAAGCTGAGTACCTTTTCCAATCACTTCATACAGTATTTCTATTTTATTGCCGCCGGATACCCGATAAATACTAAAGGGACGTCTTAAAAAAGGGTCGTATGAGTCTTCAACGAGAAGGTTTAGAAAATGTCCTGGTTTTGCACGCTTGGCTAAAGAGCTGGATTTTAAAGTTATCTTCCAATAAACGTTATTGATCTTTTCATTTTTAAGAACCAATACTAGCTCATCAAACATATCATTTCTTTTTTCTTTTTTTATTGAGCCCGTGATACTCCTGTATTGAACGAACTCCGATTTTTTCCTTACTTATGGCTTCAAGTCCCTCGGCAGTAGCCAAAGCGCCCGAAAGGGTTGTTACCATCGGAATTTCATGCAGAGACGCATATTTTCTAATCTGACTTTCATAATCTTTTTCCCGGCCGACAAAACGTGAGTCCAGCGGTGTATTGATAATAAAATCAATTTTTTCTTTCTCTAAAAGCTTCATAATATCATTCTCATTTTCCCATGGCTTATAGGCCCTTTGAGCTTTTAAGCCTCTCGCCTGAAGTGCCAGAGCGGTTCTTGCCGTTGCTAAAATTTTAAAACCTATATCATGGAGCTTTTCGACAACTCTCAGCATAGGAAGCTTGGTGGCATCATTCGCTTTTACCAAAACAGTTCCTCTTTTGGGCAGTTTACTTCCGGCCGCGAGCTGAGACTTGAGAAAAGCAAGGCCAAAATTTTTATCAATTCCCATCACTTCTCCGGTAGATTTCATTTCGGGAGAAAGTGTCACATCGACGCCTTGGAATTTAATAAAAGGAAAAACAGATTCTTTGACTGAATAGTGTTTAGGGACAATCTCTTTTGTGAAACCGATTTTCTGGAGTTTTTCACCCGCCATTACCCGGGCCGCATATTGAGCGAGAGACTCGCCGATAGCTTTACTCACAAAAGGCACTGTCCGGGAGCCTCTTGGATTCACCTCAAGACAATAAAGCTTCCCTTCTCTAACGGCATACTGAACATTCATGAGCCCCTGAACCTTAAGTTCTCCGGCAATCTCTTTAGTTTTTCGAATAATTTCCCCGATCATTGATTTTTCAATTGAAAAAGTAGGGATTACAGAAGCGCTGTCGCCCGAATGAATTCCCGCCTCTTCCACGTGCTCCATAACGGCCCCCACAACCTGGGTTTTGCCGTCAGCTATTAAATCAACGTCAAATTCGGTCGCGTCTTCCAGGAATTTATCAATCAGAACCGGATGCTCATCTGAAATATCCAAGGCTATTTTCATAAAAATTTCAAGTGACTGGCGGTCATAAACGATTTCCATCGCGCGTCCTCCCAATACGTAGGAAGGCCTTACAATAACAGGGTAACCGATTTCATCCGCGATTTTTTCAGCTTCGGTGAAACTATAAGCAATACCGTTAGCAGGCTGTCTTAAATCAATCTTATGAAGAAGTTTCTTAAATTCATCACGATCTTCCGCCCGGTGAATCGAGCGGGCTGAAGTGCCCAGAATTTTAACCCCCGCCTTCTCTAACCCAAGAGCAAGATTCAGCGGCGTTTGTCCTCCGAGCTGAACAATAGCGCCCATGGGCGTTTCGGCTTCATAAATATTTAAAATATCTTCGTGAGTAAGCGGTTCAAAGAAAAGTTTGTCAGAGGTATCATAATCAGTACTCACTGTTTCGGGATTCGAATTCACCATTAAAGTTTCAAAACCCATATTTTTTAAAGCAAACGCGGCTTGAACACAGCAGTAATCAAATTCGATTCCCTGCCCAATGCGGTTGGGTCCGCCGCCCAAGATCACAATCTTTTTCTTTTTTGAAGGATTGAGCTCACATTCGACTTCATACGTTGAATAGTAATAAGGAGTATAAGCACGGAACTCAGCCGAACAAGTATCCACCAATTTATAAACAGGCTTGATTCCTTTTTGTTTCCTGGCTTTACGGATAACCGCTTCCGGCGTGTCAAAATAAAAGGATAGCTGGCAGTCCGAGAATCCATATTGCTTGGCTTTTAAGAAAGTGCCCCTATCGAGCTTTTGAATCTTTTTTCTACCGCTAAGCTGAATCAACTCTTTTTCCAAGTCTAAAATCTGCTGCATCTGAGCTAAAAACCAAGGATCAATTCCGGTTGTTTTGTAAATATCGTCTATACCGAATCCTGCGTAAAAAGCCGTCTTTAACTCAAACACCCTCTCAGCCCGCGGTGTTTTGATTCGTTTTAATATTGCTTGCTTGGCTTTCTTATCATGTTTAAGAGAGGTGATTTTTTTAACGAGCTCTTTTTTTGTTTTGATCTTTTCACCCAAGATCTCATCCCGTCCATCAGCGCCCCAGCCGAACCGTTTTATTTCCAAAGAGCGCAATCCCTTCTGGAGCGCTTCTTTAAAGGTTCTGCCGATCGCCATCGCTTCTCCGACCGATTTCATTTGAGAACCCAAGCGATCATCTGAACCCGGAAATTTTTCAAAAGTAAACCGTGGAATTTTAATGACGCAATAATCAATTACCGGCTCAAACGAAGCTGGCGTTTCTTTGGTGATATCGTTTGGAATTTCATCCAGGGTATAGCCGACCGCTAATTTAGCGGCAAATTTGGCGATCGCAAAACCTGTTGCCTTTGAAGCTAGAGCCGAAGAACGCGAAACTCTTGGGTTCATTTCAATAATTATCATACGTCCATCTTTAGGATTAACCGCAAATTGGATATTGGAACCCCCTGTATCAACCCCGATCTCGCGGATTACCTGGATCGAAGCATCCCGCATTCTTTGATATTCCTTATCCGTAAGCGTTTGGGCCGGAGCTACCGTAATTGAGTCTCCCGTATGAACTCCCATCGGATCAAAATTTTCAATTGAGCAGACAATGACCACATTGTCTTTCTTGTCCCGCATTACTTCGAGCTCAAACTCTTTCCACCCAACAAGAGATTCTTCAATTAAAACTTCATTGATAAGCGAGTATTGAAGACCGCGTTCTGAGATTTCCCTAAGTTCTTTTAAATTATTCGCAAAACCTGAACCCGAGCCGCCCAAGGTAAAGCTGGGTCTTACAATAACCGGAAAACCAATATCCTTAGCTAGTTTTTCAGCGTCCTTAATTGAATAAGCAAAACCGCTCTTCGGCAGATCAAGGCCGATTTTCTCCATGGCTTTTTTGAAAAGCTCCCGGTCTTCCGCTTTTTTAATTGCCTTGTAATTAGCGCCTATCAATTCAACGCCGTACTTTTTAAAGACGCCTTTCTCGTATACCTGGATCGCTGTATTAAGACCGGTCTGCCCTCCCATCGTAGGCAAGCACGCATCAGGTCTTTCTTTCGCGATAATTCTTTCGACAAATTCAGGTGTGATTGGTTCGATATAGGTCCGATAGGCCATATCAGGGTCTGTCATGATCGTAGCCGGATTAGAATTGATTAGGACAACATCATACCCTTCCTCTTTGAGGGCTTTGCAGGCTTGAGTGCCCGAATAATCAAATTCACACGCTTGGCCGATAATAATCGGACCTGATCCGATAATCAGAATTTTTTTGATGTCAGTTCGTTTTGGCATCCCCTACCACTTTCCTTTGTGAACCATCTCATAAAACCGTTTGAATAAATAATCCGAATCATGCGGTCCCGGGCTTGATTCCGGATGATACTGCACTGAGAAGGCCGGATATTTCTTGTGACGGATGCCGGCGCATGTATTGTCGTTTAAATTAACGTGCGTCATTTCTACGTTCTTCTTGTTCAAACTCTTAATATCAGTCGCAAATCCGTGATTGTGAGAAGCGATTTCAACTTTGCGGGTTTTGAGATCCATGATCGGCTGGTTAGCGCCCCGGTGACCAAATTTTAATTTAAATGTTTTGGCCCCTACGGCAATGCTTAAAATTTGATGGCCCAAACAGATACCGAAAATAGGAACGCTCCCGATTAACTTTTTAACTGTTTCGATCAGGTATTTAACAGGCTCGGGATCTCCTGGCCCATTTGAAAGAAACACACCGTCTGGCTTTTTCTTAAGTATTTCCTCAGCGCTCGTAAAAATAGGGACGACTTCTACCTTAAAGCCATGCTGATTTAGTTTTCTTAAGATATTAGTTTTGATTCCGCCATCAAAACAAATAACTTTATATTTTTTGCGGTAAATTTTCTTCCCGGCGTCCTGATAACGCTTAGCTGATTCTTGAGAAAAAATATTCCATTCATACCCCTTGAGAAGTCCTTGCTTAAATTTCACAGTTCGTTTCCGGGTAACAACTTGCGCCAAATCAAGCCCTGCCATTTTTTTGGCTTGTTTAGCCTTCTGGATAAGGCTCTTAGGATTCAGGTCTTTAGTCGAAATAACGCCGCGCTTTGCGCCAAAATCTCTGATGTGTTTTGTGAGACAGCGAGTATCAATCCCTTCAATAGCCACGATTCGGTGTTTTTTTAAATAACTGTCAAGACTATCCGTTGCTCTAAAATTACTGACAACGGGAGAATGTTCTTTTACGACAAAACCCGCCACGTGAGGCTCGCCGGACTCTACATCATGAGGATTGACACCTGTGTTACCGATATGAGGATAAGTCATGGTTACAATCTGATACTTATAAGAAGGGTCTGTTAGAATTTCCTGGTACCCGGTAATCGCCGTATTAAAAACAACTTCACCCACGGTTTCGCCGGGAAAACCGAAAGACTCACCCTTAAACCACAGGCCATCCTCGAGCGCCAAAATTGCTTTTCGTTTCTTCATTAGTTTACCTAGATTTATCTAGCGGATAATGATATCCATTTACAAAATTATGCAGAACTTTACCTTTTAATTTTTTCCCCAAAAAACATGAATTATATGATTTGGATTTTATATGTTCTGCGCCAAAAACCCAGTCATAATTTTTATCAATTAAAATAAAGTTAGCCGGCCCTCCGGCTTTCAATCGGCCAAGATGAGGTTTTTTAATTATTTCACTTGGATTAAAACTCATCTTTTTGACGATATCCGATAACTTCCAACTCCTTCCGTGAAAAAGTTCTGTCATCACTACTCCAAAGGCAGATTCAAGGCCAATCACTCCATTAGGCGCGATTTCAAAATCCTTATCTTTTTCTTCCTGAGCATGCGGCGCGTGGTCAGTCGCGATCACATCAATAGTTCCATCCTCGAGACCTTCTATTAAAGCTAGTCGATGCTTTTCCGTTCGAAGCGGAGGATTCATTTTAAAATTAGTATCGTAAGTATTAAGTGTCTCATCGGTTAATGCGATGTGATGCGGTGTCGCTTCTCCCCGGACATTCAAACCTTCGGCTTTTGCCCTTCGAATCAGCTCGACCGATCGTCTGGTTGAAACATGCTGCAAGTAAAGTTCGCAGTCTGTTAGGAGAGCCAGTTCAATATCGCGTGCGGTTGCAACATCCTCAGAGGCATTCGGCTTGCCTCGAAGTCCAAGTTTTGTTGAAACAAGGCTCTCGTTAATAACACCATTGAGGCTCAACTTGGGATCTTCGGCATGAGACATGATCAAAAGTCCATAAGTTGCCGCGTACTCATAAGCGCGTCTTGCAACGCCCGAGTCATAGAGCCAAGCGCCGTCATCCGTCACGGCAACAGCTCCGGCACTTTTCATCTCGGCCATCTCAGAAACTTTTTCACCATTCCGGCCCTGAGAGAGGGCTCCAGCCGGCCAAATATTGAAGTGATGCAGTGTGCCTCGCTCGATCTGATATTTTACTATTTGAGCATTGTCACAAGCAGGTTTCGTATTAGGCATCGTTACACAAGCCGCAAACCCCCCTTGAATAGCCGCTTGAATACCGGAAGCGACCGTTTCTTTATGTTCAAAGCCGGGGTCTCTAAAATGAACATGAAGATCGATTAGTCCCGGCAAAAGATTTAAGCCCTTCGCTTCAATAACTTTTGCGTCACCATCTTTAAGGTTTTTGCCCCACTTCACTAATTTTCCATTTTTTACGTGGAGATCCATTACTTCATCAAGCTTATTGGCAGGATCTACAACATGGGCATTTTTGATAATCGCGTTTTTGGCTGCGTGGCATTCTAAGTTATTCATTAGCTTCCTTTTTGATGGCTCCGCTTAAAAGATAAAGCACAGCCATCCGAACTGAAATCCCGTTTGTAACTTGTTTTAAAATAACTGATTCAGGACTGTCAGCCAGTTCACTCTCGATTTCAACACCTCGATTGACCGGTCCCGGATGCATGAGAAGAGCGTCAGGCTTCGCGCGCCTGAAAATTTCCCGATCAATTCCATAAGTTGATGCATATTCTCTCAAACTCGGAAAAAGTGTCTCATTCTGTCTTTCAAGCTGAATTCGAAGTAATGTAACGGCATCCGCTCCCTCAACCGCCTTATTCACATCATGAATAACTTTAACTCCCAATCCCTCGATTCCCCAGGGAATCAGCGTTTTTGGTCCGCAAACCACGACTTCAGCCCCTAACTTAGTAAGCCCCCATATGTTTGATCTCGCAACTCGTGAGTGAAGAATATCGCCCACATAGACAACTTTAAGACCTTTTATTTTTTTCTTATATTGCTTCAGGGTAAACATATCAAGAAGTGCCTGAGTGGGGTGTTCGTTAATACCGTCTCCGGCATTCACAATACCCACTTCTGTGTGCTGAGCTAACCGGTAGGGCGCTCCGCTCGAAGGATGTCTCATTACGATCAGATCGACCTTTAAGGCTTCGATATTAGCTGCTGTATCCCTCAGAGACTCCCCCTTCGTCATGCTGGATAAACTTCCTGCCATTCCGATCGTATCAGCACTCAGCCGTTTTTCAGCTAGTTCAAAAGAAATTCGGGTACGTGTGCTATTCTCTAAAAAGAGATTAACGATTGTTTTTCCTCTCAAAGCCGGCACTTTTTTAACTGATCTATCCGAAATACCGCTTAAAGACTGGGCAGTATCTAAAATCAACTCGATTTCATCCTTGGATAAGTCTTTAAGGCCTAAAAGGTCTTTCCTCGTCCAAGCTGTCTTTGAATCTGTAGAAAGAGTCTCGTTCATTTTGAAACCTCTTTTTGAAATTTGATAACGGAATCAAGATCAGCGCCTTCTTCTTTTAAAAGTACCTTTACCTCCTCCTGTAAGGAGGTGGGTATATTTTTCCCCACATAATCAGGTTTAATGGGTAATTCTCGGTGCCCGCGGTCAATTAGGACCGCTAGCTGAATTTGGCGAGGTCTTCCAAAATCAATGATCTGGTCTAGCGCGCAGCGGATCGTGCGGCCCGTGAAGAGGACATCGTCAACCAAGACGATTGTCTTTTGATTAACATCAAAAAGGATGTCCGTTCCCTGTAAGATTGCTTGGGTGCCGATTTCACCTACATCATCCCGGTAAAGGCTGATATCTAAAAACCCAAGAGGAATCTCTTTATTTTCTATTTGTTCAATCTTTGCCTTAAGACGCTTAGCCAGATGAGAGCCTCCCCGATGAATTCCGATAATGGCGAGTTCTCCAACCCCTTTATTCTTCTCTAAAATTTCATGGGCGATACGGGTCAATGATCTTTCGATAGCGGTATTGTCTAGAATTAGGGTTTCATCTTCAGCCATCGAGATGCCCTTTCTTTTGAAATGTTAAGGCTGAGAGGACAAAAAAAATACCCTGCCGGGGGGCAGAGCATTGATTCGGATGTTGAAAGCTATACTTTTTCATCACTTTCCTTTTTTGATCTCTCGGACCAAATTAAAAGGTTAATTTTGTGGAAAGATACCCGAAGAAATTAACTTTGTCAAGCGCCAAAGTTAATTCAGTGGATAGCGGCTAGTGATTAGTGAATAGTATTACTAACCACTAATAACTGTCCTCTAGAACTCGGGCGGAGGGGGTGCTGTAGCAGCCTCCTCAAGAACCTGCTTAACCTTATTATCTAATAGCTTTCCATTGATTGGCTTGGTGATATAAGCTGCTACCCGCATGCGGGCACATTCTTGCTGGGTCTTTAGATCATCGAGGGCGCTGATAATAATGATAGGCGTTCTGCCGAATGCAGGATTACAGCGAATCATGTCACAAACTTCGATTCCGCTGACACCTGGCATCATAATATCAAGGAGGATAAGATCGGGCTTTTTACTCTCGGCTAATTGAAGTGCTTCTTCACCACTTTTTGCGGTAATAACTTCATATGAATCGGACTCAACTTCAAGTCTTGTTTTAATAATTTGAATAGCATTTTCTTCGTCATCAACAACTAATATTTTCTTTTTTACCGCTTCTGCCATAACTCCTCCTTAGGTTCTCTTTATAATTACCTTAAAGATGCCCGGTAATTTGCGATTTGTCAATAGCGCCGCATGGTGCGGTGAATAGTTGCAAGCGATTAGTCATTAGTAATTAATTCTTACTAACTACTAACCACTACCTACTAACCACTAAAAAAGGAGCCCTCTCCCCGGTTATCCCGGAAAGAGGGCCTTTTTTTATATCTCGAATAAGCCGGATTCTGTAAGAGCTAAAAGCTCTTTTACGGTCATTCCTCTGGTCCCGAGCTTTCACTCGAGATCTAACGATCTACCCAAGGTCAAGGGGAAGCGCCTCCGATTCTCTAGGAATCTGACCTTCTATTTGATCTTTCTTCAAGTGGGGTTTGCCGTGCCTTCCTACCTTGCGGTAAGAAGCGGTGGTCTCTTACACCGCCTTTTCACCCTTACCTCTTTCGAGGCGGTTTATTTTCTGCGGCACTTTCCATAGCCTCTCGCTTTTACGCGAAAAACCTCCGGGAGTTACCCGGCACTCTACTTCCTGAAGCCCGGACTTTCCTCACCCTTTAACAAGTAAAGAGCGCGACCGCTTCGAGATATATTAAAGAACTAAAAATTTAAGAACGAGCTACCTGCCTCATTAAAAAGAATGATATCACAAGCATCAATACATTGGGAAACCAAAGAGCAATGCTAGCCGGTATTGGACTTTCCAAGGCTACTGTTTTCATCAAGACAAAAAGAATGTAATAAAAAGCAATAACCGCCATTGCCAGAGAAAAACTGATAACCGCTTCACCTCGACGGGTAATAATCGCGAGCGGCAAGCCGACCATAGCTAAAAAGAAAACGGAAAAGGAGAAAGAAATTTTCTTATGAAATTCTGTTCTCAACTTATTCATCAGATTCTTTTGCTCCTCGTGTTCAGGGTTACGCAAGTCCATTCTTCCCAGGAGCTCATCGATAGTTAAGTCTTTAATTTTTTTATTAATTGCCGTTATCTCTTTTTCAAGCCCTATGGGCGGCAGCTCAAAGGTTTTAAAATCCATTTTGTAAAATTCATTCTCCTTTTCAAGGCTGGGCTCATCACTGGTGCCATTGTAGAGCCGTATGATAATCTGCTTCTCATCGGGCGTTGTTACGATATCTCCCCGCTCGGCGATAATAGTACGCGTTTGTTTGCCGGCTTGCGGCTGATAAATTGTTACCCCCTCGATTTTATCGCCATCGATTTTATTAATCAGCACGATATAACCCTTAAAATCTTTGATAAAACGTCCCTCTTCCAGATAAGCTGTTGGTTTTTTGATGACCATTTCTTTAACGGCTTTGCGATAAGCATACTGGGCTTTAGGAAGCACCTGATCATTTAGAAAAAGCATGATAAGACTCAAAATAAAACAAACAACCAAAACCGGAAGCATTACTTTAAAAATGTTAATTCCTGCTGTTTTAATTGCCAAAATTTCATTATTTTGAGCGAAGCTTCCGTAAACCAGCAAGATGGCAGTCAAAGCAGCCGTAGGCAATGTGAAACTGAGAAGTTTGGGGACCAAATAAGAAATTATTTCAAGCAAATCCCAAACACTTACTCCCTTATTAACCAATAAGTCCGCAATCTGAAGCATGCTTCCGACCAAGAAAATAAAAGTAAAAACAATAAGAGACATCACAAAAGGAACTACGAGTTCCACCAACGCATATTTTCTTAAAATTTTCACAGTTTTATTTCCTTTTTAAAGCGGCTTTCTGACATCAAAGTTTTCGTTCGTTTCATGCCAATACGTAACCTTCTCTTCTTTGAGATGCCAGCATAAGAAAATGTTTCGGTCTTCCGTTTGGCTTAAGAAATCAATTAAACCAAGTTCTATATTACGTAAGATACAGCCAAAACTTTCGATTTTGTAAATCAGCTTCTGCATCTCAGCAATCGCTTGATTTAAACCGGATACCTTTTCTTCTAATTCGCCTCTGACTTTCCCGTCCTCGGGAGCGCCTTTTAAGATCAGCTCCAAAGAATCAATCTCAACTTCTAATTTATCTACAGCCCCTCGCAATTCTTGAAGTTCCTTCAAGATTGGAATTAGTGTGGGAAGAAGTTGATTGGCCTCTTCTAGCGTGAACAATCTTACATTTTTTGTCATTTGAGTTTTGATTATACGGGCTGCACGGGAGGGTGTCTAGGTGTTAGAAATAGGGCCCGGCTTCTTGTGTGGCCTCCAGGCTCGCCCACTACGGTCGGGCGGTGCCTCCCTGCGTAGGCTCCCCTCAGTGAGGCTGACGCCCTTTATTGAATATTCGAGCTTAGCTCGAAAGGACTAACGGCCTTACCTCCCATGAGGCCGGCGCAGCTTCGCTTGTCTCGCCATGCGGCGAGCGTAAGGAGCAGGACTCGGCTACTACGGCTCGCGGGAGCTCGCCTGCGCAGCCCCACCTCGGATGCTGCCGGCTGGTCTTCGACAACAGCCTTTTCCTCCTCCCCAACTAAAGTTGGGGCCCCAATAAGTCGGCGCATCCTCGCTTGTCTCGCCATACGGCGAGCGTCTCGCAAGGAAACCAATGGACCGCACGCTTCTCGTGCGACGAGTTCGCGCCCTACACTGACAATTTAAAAAGGGTCTGGGAAAAGAATTTTCCCAGGTTAATGTCCGAAGGACTCTTTGTCGTGGAGGGGGTTTCATCGAGGGGGAGGCCCCTCTT
>CAZLUT010000043.1:0-210 GCA_964562805.1 uncultured bacterium
TTGACACCACAGCGATTGACCAGATTACTTTTGTAGCGGATGCTACTAATCCAGGGGCCACGGCTACGATAGTAATTGAGACGGATGGTCTGGATTATTTGCCGACATACACTCCGATTGACCCGACAATAATTTTAGATTATCGCACAACATTATTTACCACATGGAACCCCGCGCATAATTGGGCTGACATTCAAACAGGGGATTTCA
>CAZLUT010000043.1:310-13937 GCA_964562805.1 uncultured bacterium
ATGGAGACGGCAGGGACGATATTATTGGTCGAAGCACTCTTGCCGGATATGATGGCCGGTGGTTTGTATCATTATCAAATGCAGACGGTACGGTAACCACAAAATACTATGACAATTGGAATCCGGCCCACAACTGGACAAATGTGCAAGTAGCCGACATTAATGGTGATGGTATTGATGATCTTATCGGTCAAAGCACTTTAGCAGGATATGCAGGGAACTGGTACGCTGCCATTTCAACTGCAGATGGTACCGGCACAAGTCGACTTCTTACCAAATGGAACCCCGCGCATAATTGGGCTGACATTCAAACAGGGGATTTCAATGGAGACGGCAGGGACGATATTATTGGTCGAAGCACTCTTGCCGGATATGATGGGAATTGGTATGGGATATATGATTCGTTAACCGGTTTACCTAAAAATAATGCAGGAGTAAGCCCTAGAGCCCAGTTGATTTTTGGAGCGACAGGAGCGCCTACCAATGTGTTTGATCAGGTGAGCTCTCAGCTTCTCTCTCTTGACTATGATGTAACGGCTGGTGGTTCGTATTCAGGCATGACTATTAATTACGTTCAAGACGGCGGCTCATCAGGCAACTTCTCAAACTTAAATAATAATGAACTTGTGGTGCAGCTCAAAGGCGCCAACGGTTCTCAGGTTAAGTTTGAGATTCAAGACGCGGATGGCACTAAAGAGAGCGTGGTTTTAGATTCAGTTAGTTCTAATTTTCAATCGTATATTATTTCTCTCGATATCTTTTCAGCAGATCTTGATCTAACCCAGATTACCTTCATTAGTTTTGTTGTCGATGGTAATTTGGTTCCCGCGACAACAGGAACTCTTGAGGTCAAAACGCCCGGCCTCCTGTTTACCGAGGAAACTATTAGTTCAGATCCGTTATTGACGGCAGGGGACGTGAGCACGTTGCCCCTAACTCCTTTTACAGCACTTCTCGGAGGAGCGCAAGGTGATTCATCTTATGTTCAGCTGGGAACTGGAGCTGTGGAAGTTCTTTATGACACTTCCTCTGCGGGAAGTTTTGCTGGTTCTACGATTAGTTTTGATGATTTTGGTACTCCAGGCGTTGAAACCGCGGATCTTTCGGGCATGTCGGAATTGATCTTTGGCGCTTCAGGACCGAACGGAGCTTCTGTGAAAATAGAATTTCAGGATGCAACTGGAAGCGTTGAGAGTAGAGTGTTGGAAGGGTTAAGCTCAACCGATCAATATTATAAAATTCTTCAAAATGGATTTGCTATTGTTGATTGGAGCCAGATACGGTTTATCAAGATTATAGTCGAGGATGCGGGCGTTCCTAATGATCTTGGAGTTATCAAGGTAGAGGTTAACGGTTTGAAAGATGATAAGGCTTTGACGGCGGAGCAAGAAGCATTAAGGCAGACCATTCTTTCTGAAACCTTAGCTTTCTTTGAAGATGGAATGGGAGTGAATCAATATTTACAGTTCCCATATGATCAGATTACCTATGACTCCGATTTTCATAATCCTTTTGCGATTAAAAATACTCAACCGACCTCAATCGGTTTTTATGCGCAGATCCTAGGAGACGCGATAAGAGAAAGAACAGTAATTCCGAGTGTTGCTAAAGCAGACGCATTGAACCGGTTAGAGACTATGATGAATCGTTTGCTTGAGGTGCAGGCTGATGGGAATCTTTCTTGGAATGGGCTTTTGCCATTTTTTGATTTGGATTCTGTAGTTGATAATGTGAATCAAATCACACCGCTCACTTCAACCATTGGTCTTGGTGACAATGCAAACATGGCGCAAAGTATTGCGGTTATGATCGGCGCTTTGGAGGGCGGTAGTTTCGCGGGAGCTGAGGCAACTCAAGTTGCGGATATCATCACAGATGCAACTCAAGTATTGAGCAATATGTTTGCTGGATTCGACGCCTTTTTTGATTCCACAACTGTCTATAATGGAGAGCAGGGGTATTTCAGGCACGCCGTTGATATGGGAACGGGAACTTTTAGTGGGTATGTGGATCGGATGACAAATGAATTTAGAGCCCCTGTCGCGTTTCTGGTGAGCTATTATGGAGATGGCGCTCTTTTCCCAACCACGAATATTACACAGGATGCGTGGGACAACCTCAATGTGAATTTGGTGGCAACACAGCGAGATTATACCGATTCAGATGGGGATACGATTGCAAACAATGTTCCTTACCACGGCGGTGCTTTTCAGATGTTTTGGCCGCTTCTCAGGACAAATGAGCAGGACTATGTTGAGCTGACGGCGACGATGCAGAATTTCTTGTATTCGGCAGCTGATTTTGCGGAACAGAATAATATTCCCGGATTTCCATCAACCGGCCTAGTGCCGCAGCCTAAAGTTTTAAGCCCCGCAACATGGGAATGGCTCTATGAGGGAGATGCGGGGATTCCGGCTCTCTCAGAAGCTCAAAATAATGGGGAAGCACTTGTTTATAATATGGGTAACCTTTATTCGCTTGTTTCGGCTTTTGCTCTCAATCCTGATTTTGTGATGAGCTGGACCAGCGCGATACGGGATGCTTACCCGATGTTTGTGAGTGATGATTATGGTTTTTATGACTCGATCATATCAGGTCAGGAAATAGGCGAATCCCATTACTCAATTGATCAGGCAAGCATCATTCTAGCCCTATCGAATTACGGCGGTGATGATTTTGATGCTTTTATGCAAACCAGAAATCTCGATGACGATTTTAGAAATCTTTACCGCAGCATCGATATGCAGTTGGGATTGACCGACAAGGCCTTGCCAACGCCTCCGACATTTCCGAGCGGGACTTTAACTGTGTTTGATCACTTGGTGGGCGAAGGAAGGGTCGAATTAGGCGGCAATCCGTTTCCGCATGATTTTCTAACCAGTTCTACCGGCATGCGGTTTAATTATTCAAGTCAGACGACCGATGGCGGACACTATTGGCTATTAAACGATAGTTTCGATGTAAAGGAATCAGTTCTAAGATTTGACTATTCGGTCACAACAACACCGCAGGATATTAAGATTGTCCTAAGAAATGCAGCGGATGATATTCTAGGTGAATTTGATATTCAAAACCTGGACACAACGCCCGGTATTCATACCGCGGAAGTGAATATTACAAATCTAGCGGCTTTTGCTGACCAAGAGGTTAAGGTTGTGCACTTAATTGTAGAGCCAACTCAAACGGGTGTTCAAGCGGCTGATTTCTATGTGTATCAAATACAATTTCGGCATTTTCCGCTAACAGAAGAATTGTCACCGGATGCCGGTCTTGGAGCGAGTGATGTAACAACGCTTCCTGGTACGCCCGAAACCGATCCTATGACCGGAGGCGGAGGCACCTCCTCAATTAATCAAGTTGGAACAACCGGGATCGAGTGGACCTATGATGTTTCAGCCGGAGGCAGCTTCTCGGGAGCTATGGTTCATTATGACGATTTTGGAACAGCCGGTGTTACGGAAACAGAAGATCTGTCTGGCCTCGATTCTTTTGTTATCGGGGTTGATGGACCTGCCACCACAAAGGTAAAAGTAGAGGTCGAGGATGCAAACGGTACTAAAAGCTCAGTTATTTTAACTGGTGTCGGAACAACCCAGGCATTTTGGGAAGTGCGGTTAGATTATTTTTCAAGTTCAATCGACTGGACTAATATAACCATGATTAATTTTGTAGTTGATGGAACTTTGGTAACTTCTACCTCTGGTCAAATCAATATTGAAACGGCAGGGCTGAGCACATAGGGGTGCAGTGAATAGTGATTAGTCGTTAGTGAATAGTAAGGCAAAACGCTAAACACGAGGCACTATTTACCAGTTTCAGTTTACGAAAGAACCCTTTTTATATAAGATAACCCTGAAATTATTAATAATTACACTAGGAAATCTATTTAACTTAAGGAGAAGAAATGGCAAGTAAGGAAGATAAGCACGAACAGAATGTAGCAGGTAAGTATTATGTGGATACGCAATGTATTGATTGTGATCTTTGCCGTCAAAGCGCGCCTGAAAATTTCAGCCGAAATGATGAAAAAGGGTATATCTATGTGAGTAAACAACCCGCCTCATCAGAAGAAGAGGCTCAATGTCAGGAAGCACTAGAAAATTGTCCAGTTACTGCAATTGGCAACGACGGAGAATAATTTTTTAAAAAAATAATTCAAAAATTCGAGGAGGAAGGCAATGGCATTTAGCGCAGAAAGTAAGAAAAGTGGTAAGACATATTATCTGCATTCAAAAGAAGTTACCTTAAAAGGCGGCCGAAAACAGCGGCTTTATTATTTTGCAGGCGCTGCAGGTCCGGATGCTATCGATAGTTTACCGGATGGATATATGGTTTCGGAAAACGGTCGAACAGGCCTTCCGATTCTGAAGAAAAAATAATCAAGTAGATCGATTTACTTTTTTTTAACATTTTTTCTAGGAGGAGTGTATCTCCGTGAGCCGAACGCCTAAAAAAGAAAAATGGCTCGTAACATTTGCTTTTTTAACGATTTGCGTTGTTCTGATCGCTATTATTTTCAGTTATGAAACGTGGAAATTCCACGGTTTGAAGGAATTAAAGCGAGAAGTACCGGAATTTGTAGCACCAACTTTAACTCAGAAAATTCTCTTTCAAGAAAAATTTGATGATACCTCCTTGGTTAATTGGCAGGAAGAGGAGAGAAGCGGATTTACGGAGTATTCTGTTGAAGCGGATGCAGATGGAAATTCATATCTAAGAGCTGAGAGTAATAGTTCATCCTCACTTCTCATCAAAAAAATCAAATACAACCCTAAACGCTTCCCTTATCTCCGCTGGCGGTGGAAAGTGGAGAAGATGCCCCCCGCGGTTGATATGAGATTGTTGTACGGCTCGGATGCTCCGGCCCGGGTTTATGTTGCTTTTCCCGAGGGAATCGGTATTTGGAATACGCGGCTAATTAATTACGTTTGGGCAAGTTCAATGCCCCAGGGAGATGTCTTTCATAGCTTCTTTTCCAGAAACAGTCAAATCGTTGTACTTCAAAGCGGGATGAAAGAAAAAGGTGAATGGGTTACGGAAGTAAGAAATGTTCTGGAAGATTATCGAAATCTTTTTGGAGAAGACCCTCCTTTGGTAGAAGCTATTGCTATTATGACGGACTCAGATAATTCAAAAGGTGAAGCAATTGCTTATTACGATAATATCGTTGTTTCAAGCCAACCGTGAGCGGCGAAGCCGCAGTGGACAGTCGTTAATGAATAGTGAATACCAAAAGAATAAATACTAACGACCAACGACGACATAATATGATAAAAAAAAGACCATTTGGAAATACTGGGGAAGTAGTGATGGAGCTTGGTTTGGGTACATGGGCTTTAGGTGGTGTTGGTTATGGTGATGTTAGCGAAAGGGACGCGATTGAGACGATGGAATTCGCATACCAATCCGGAATTAGGTTTTTTGACACAGCAGATTTTTACGGCTTTGGTGAATCGGAAAAAAGAATTAGCAGATTTTTGAAAAGAATATCAAAAAAGGATATTTGGATCGCGACAAAAGGCGGGCTGTTTTTTAAAGATGGGCCGGTAAGAAAGTGTTTTTCGTATCAATATTTAATGGAAGCTTTGGAAGTAAGTCTCAAAAGGATCGGCGTTAACCAAATCGATCTTTACCAGCTTCACGGCCCTAATGCTGAAAATTTAGCTCAGGGAGAATGTGTTCGGTTTTTAGAAGAAGCAAAAAAACAGGGTAAAATTAGGGCTGCCGGGGTTTCGCTTTATGATCCCCGGGAGCTAAGCCGGTGGCTTTCTGTATCAGCAATTGACTCTTTTCAGCTTCCTTACAACCTTATTGATCAAAGATATAAAGAGGTTCAGGATTGTTTTTTAAAATCATGCAAAGCACTCATTTTAAGAGAAGTTTTTGCCTTTGGATTTTTAAGCGGTAAGTATGATATGAATTCAACTTTTCCGAAGACCGATCATCGAAAACGTTTCACTAAAGAAGCTAAAGAAAAAATTATAAAAATGAAGAATGAATTGCAAAAAGAAAAAGGGTGGGGTGACGAGGAGTGCTTAAAGGAAGCGCTCAGGTTTTGTTTGAAAGTTGAGGAAGCCTCGACAGTGTTGTTGGGTGTGAAGAATAAAGAGCAGCTCGAGGAGCATCTAAAGAATTATGAGAAGCTTAAATCTGAGATCTAAGAACTGAGGGGTGAGAGAGACGGGAGTGATGGATTTAATATGAGCAATATTAATACTCTTCTTAAAGAGGCGGAGTTTTATCGGAAAGAGTTTGGTGGTAAGTTTGGGTTGAATCAAAAAGAAGAAATTGTGCGTCTTTTGTATGAAGTTGCGAGACGGGAAAATCTGAAGCTCGCGGAAGTTTATAAAAAATTTGAAACTTATATTTCAGCTGAAAAACTGCCGTTGACTTATAAAAATTTTAAAACATTTTTAATGGCTTACCGCTATCCCTCATTAAAACCCGAAGAAAGAAGCAGGGTTTTGCTGACAAGGCTTCAAAGCGCGTCAGAAAAAAAATACTCAGTAAAAAATACTTGTGATTTTGTTCCTCAAAAAATTTATATAGAAAAAAATGCCCAAAATTATCCCTTAACAAAAAAAATATTAACTCAATTTACCAATACGCCTTTCGAAGTTGTAAAAAGCTCAAAAGATTTGAAAAACCCCCGGTCGGAGTGGATCGATGCTTTTGGCAAGGATACACTTTTTCTTTCAGCAGAGAGATATGACTTTTTAAAAAAATGCCCCTGCAGTTCAAATTCGCTGGGATGTAATTACACTATTTTAAATCTTGGGTTCGGCTGTCCTTTGGATTGCAGTTATTGCTATCTTCAGTTTTATCAGAATTTACCAGCCCTTTTCCTTTATGTGAATCCGGACCGTTTTATAGAAGAGTTGGATAAATTTTTAAGCGATTCCAAAGCGTCTTGGAGACGAATCGGCACCGGTGAATTTACAGATTCACTCGCTTTAGATTGGTTGACTGAGTATACCAAGCTGCTCGTACCTTACTTTAATGATAAGAACGTTTTTTTTGAACTTAAGACCAAAACAGACCGAATTGAAAATTTATTAAATCTTGACCATGGCGGCCGGACCGTCGTTGCCTGGTCTTTAAATCCCAAGAAATATCAAGGTGAAGAAAGAGGAGCGGCACCTTTAAAAAAAAGATTGGAAGCCGCCGGGAAATGTGAGGAAGCGGGTTATCCCACAGCTTTTCATTTTGACCCAATTTTTTATGACGCGAATTGGGAGTCTGAGTATAAGGAGCTTGTGGATTCTTTGTTTAATTCTATAAAGATGCCCCCTAAATGGATTAGCTTGGGAACATTCAGGTTTCATCGCGATTTAAAAAAAACTGCTGAAAGAAGATGTCCTGGAACCAATATCTTTTTAGGCGAACAAATTTTAGATAATCAGGATGAAAAACTAAGATATCCCGAAAGGTTTAGAATTGATATTTATCAAAAAATGGTTAAATGGATTCGGACCAAGGACCCTCAGGTACCTATTTATTTATGCATGGAATCCCCTGAAGTGTGGAAGAAGGTGTTTGGGAGAATGCCTTTTAAAGGGGCAATAGATCGGTGGATAGCGGGGGTGAATTAGATTTTCGCTGCCGATTCCGCGTACTCGCTCCAATGCTCGGCAAACCACTTAGCGCTTTTTCTTAACGCTTCTTTTGTTTGAAAGCGGGGATTGTAGCCCAGCTCACGCCTTGCCTTATCAATATTAAAAGTGAGGTGAGTATCCATAAATTTAATACGAAATCGGTTAATTAGGGGTGGTTTTTTGCTTTTCGAAAGCTTATTAATTCCTTCAAAAAGAGGGCAGAGGGCGTAGGCGAGCCACACAGGCACTTTGGCCTTGGGTTTTGAAAAATTCATTTCTTCACACAGAATTTCAATTAATTCACGTCGTGTTACTGATTCACCATCAGTAATCATATAAATTTCTCCACTCGGTTTTTTGTCTTGGGCCGCGGCTAAAAGAAGGGCCTCAACAAGATTTTCAACGTACACAAGAGAAAAGGGAGTGTTCCCATCGCCAATATATTTAAAAATTCCTTTTTCAAGCGATCCGACAACGCGAGGAAAAAATTGCCGGTCTCCGGGGCCGTAAATGTAAGGTGGGCGGATTATGGTGATAGGAAACTTTTCATCGCGGGCAAGCTTGATAGCTAACTGTTCGCCAAGAATTTTTGTGTAATTGTAGTTGTCACCCGTATGAATCCAAGGAGCTGATTCGTCCAGATCATCCTGCTTACCCATTCCTAAAACAGCCATTGAGCCAATATAGATAAATTTTTGAAGAGTCTTAGGGTTAGAGGCATGAGCCAAAGCCCGAAGCGAGTCCACATTCGCTTTTGTCATTTCTTCGCGACTAGCCCAGTCGCTCACGAAAGCCGCGACATGAAAAATCCATTCAATATCCTCTAAGAACGGTTTTAGTTCGGAGCTTGAATTGGTTATATCTCCATAACAGAGTTCCACGCCTAATTGTTTAAGCTTATCTACCTGTGAGGATTTTCTGACCAAAGCTTTTACGCGATGACCCTCTTTAATGAGACGTTCTGCAAGATGACTTCCGACCATTCCGGTAGCTCCGGTAACAAATACTTTCATGAAGACTCCTTTTTGAAGTTATTATAAGAAGATAAGTTCCAAAGCACAAACAACAAATCACAAACAAATTCCAATAAAAAATACCAAACTACAAACAACAAGGTGACACTTCGTGTCATTATTTGCAGAAGAAGGAAACCGGTTGTGTTCCGTGCCTTGTGCTTTGTGGTTTAAGAGCTTTGACTTTATGACTCTTTGACTCTATCTGTGCTATAATCATCTCCACATGAAGCTAAAAGGACAAATATTATTTTTTACAATCGTCTTAATTTTAGTCGCTTCGATTGTTTTCCTGGGATTTTATAACAGTCAAATGAAGCGCCTAAGAAAGCTCGAGAATACTGTGCAGGCCACTTGGGGGGATGTTATTTGGCGTCTTGAGGAAAGAAATGAATTTTTACCGGGTTTTGTCGGTATGGTTAAATCAAAAGAACCTAAATTATCGAGCCAAGTCATGAAGGATAAGAAAGCTCTCGAAGAAGCTATTCAGCAATCAAATCAGATGCAAATTATTTACCAAACAAAAGATCTGGATAGCAGTCTTAAAATTTTATTAGATAAAATTGATAATTCACCCGAGATAGTTCAGGAAAAACAGTTTAAAAGCATGCGAAGAACGATGTTTGACGTTGAGGATCGTGTTGATTCTCATATCTCGAGCTATAACGAAGCTGTTGGCCGATTTAATAAGTTTTTAAACAGGTTTTGGGGGAGGGTAGTAGCTCCGTCAGTTCCTAAAAAAATATTTTTTAAACAGTCTTAAGCACACTTAATCTATATTATAAAAATTCCTAAAATTTTTTCTAAAAAAGACGAAACAATAAAGGGTGTTGAAACTTTAATAATAAGCAGAGTAAATGGCAAAAATTTTAATCGCAGACAAAGATTCTAATGTAATTAAGCAGATCAAAGACTCGCTCAGAAGATTTGGTCATGGTTTCGTTTCAACTCAGGACGGCAAAATTGCTCGCCAGCATCTCAAACGAGGCATCTTTGACTTGGCGATACTAGATTATTTTTTACCGGGTCTGAAAGGAAATGAATTGCTTCACGAGCAAAAGAGTTTACGCGTAGAAGACCGCGTTCCTATTGTTGTGACGGCCACTCAACATGGGGCAACCGTCATGAAGGAGGTTAAAGAGGGGGGCGCCATCGACTTCATTTCGAAGCCTTTTAACGCGAGAGAGCTTGTGGAGAAGGTGACCGCCGTTTTACAGCAGGAGAGACAAGGGTTGCCTCTCTTGGCGGCGGCACAGGGCTTTACACGCTCTTAATGGGGCTTAAAACGCTGTCAAAGGTCCACCTGGTTTCAATTGTGAGTATGAGTGATGATGGGGGTTCGACCGGAAGATTGCGTGAATCTTTTGGAGTGCTGCCGCCGGGAGATGTAAGGCGTTCAATCGTAGCGCTCTCCACAGCGCCCGACCTAATGAAGGAACTTCTTCAATTCCGTTTTGATAAAGGAGAGGCCTTATCAGGGCATAATTTTGGGAATTTGTTTCTAACAGCATTAGCTCAAATATCGGGATCTATGCAGGAGGCTGTTCGGGCTGCCAGCGAAATTTTGAATGCAAAAGGTGTTGTTTTACCGGTTACCAACAATCTTAATAAATTATTTGCTCAGATGGAAGATGGTCAAAGAGTGGTGGGCGAGAGCAATATCGACGTTCCTAAAAATAGAGATCCTAAACTTCGCATTTATAAATTATGGCAAGAACCTGATACCTACGCGATTCCTGAGGTGGTTTCGGTTTTGGGAAATTCTGAATTTATAACTTTGGGACCCGGAGACCTTTTTACCAGTTTAATTTCGACACTTATCGTCAGAGGTATTCCCGAGGCTATTCAGGAATCCGAATCTAAAAAGATATATATCTGTAATTTAATGACTAAGCCGGGTGAAACCTACAGTATGAGTGGAGAAGAGCATGTTAAGGAGGTTCTGAAGTACCTGGGGGGCGACTTTTTGGATTACATTATTTTTTCGAACTCCCGGATACCTCAAAAAGCCATTCGCTCATACAAGCAAAAAGGGCAGCACCCAGTTCGTATTAAGAATCGAAAAAATATAAAATATTTTACCAAAGCAAAAGTTATCGAGGCCGATATCACATCTTCAGAAGACTACGTTAGGCATGATTCCTACAAACTTGCCAAGGTGTTAAACCGAATTTTTGCTGCCGAAAAAAAACAGAAGGCTACCAAAAAGGCCTCCGGTTAAAGTTTAGCTTTAGGATGCCGTTATTTTAGCATCATAATAATAGGAAGAGTTAAAATAACAAAATTTACTACAGAGGCCTTTACAACAATAATGGTTTTAGATACATTATACGGCTGTAACACTATTCGAGGAAATTCATGAAAACATCAGAATTATCAAATTTAGGCAGAAAAGAGCTTCTTAAAATAGCTCGGGGCCAAAAGGTTAAGAATGCGGCAAAATACCGCAAAGCTGATCTTATTGAGCAGATTGTCCAAAGCGGGCAATTCAAAGAATCTTACCAAGCTAAAAAGAGCAAAAAATTACAGTCTCTAAAAGAAGAGAGTGCTCAAAAATCAGAAGTCGCTGTGGCTGAAGCGCCTCCTTATTTGTCGCCGCAAGAATATCCGGAGCCCAAGGCCGAATCCGCTTTTACCTTACCTTACTCATATAATGTCACAAAGGTTGTTTTAATGATAAGAGATCCTCATTGGGCTTATGCCTATTGGGATATTGATGAAGGAAAGTACAAAGAAGTTTCTCACCTGCTTCAGATGCATTCAGGCCGGATGAAGACGATTCTCCGGACTTATGATGTAACTGATATTGATTTTAACGGAAATAATTCGCATCGAATTTTTGATACGGATGTTAATTTGGACGCGAAAGGCTGGTATTTGAACCTCGGCGCATCCAATCGGGATTATTGCGTTGACTTAGGACTTTTGGATGATCGCGGTAGTTTTCATTTAATTGCCAGGAGCAATATAATGAGAACTCCCCGGGACACCGCAAGCGATACTATCGATGAAAATTGGATGGTTCGGGATTTTGATGAAATTTATTCTCTATCAGGCGGTCTTGGAGTGGGACTTTCTTCAGGAGAGCTTCGAAGAAAAAAACGCCTTTTATTCGAGCAAAATATTTCATCGGGGGCAGTTGCCTCAAGCCCCGGCTTTTTCATGAAGCAACCCAAAGAGAAGGACAAAGACTTCTTTTTAGAAGTTGATACAGAGCTGATTCTTTACGGTAAAACAAAACCGGATGCCGCTGTAACCATAGGAGGAAAGCAAGTTCCACTTCGTCCTGACGGCACTTTTAGTATTCGTTTCCATCTGCCTGATGGAACGAGGCTGTTGCCTGTTGAGGCCGCTTCTTCAGACAAGGATGACCGCCAGAAGATCTCTGTAAAAGTCCAGAAAAATACTCACTAATGGCACGCGGCCACCTCATGATTGTGCTTCATGCGCACTTACCCTTTGTGCGTCACCCGGAGCACGGTTTTTTCCTGGAAGAAACCTGGTTTTATGAAGCGATAACCGAAACCTACATTCCCTTAATTAAGATGATGGATAAGTTTCTTGATGAAGGGGTAGATTTTCGTCTGACAATGTCGGTGACTCCGACATTAGCTTCCATGCTTACCGATTCCTTATTGCAGGAACGATACGTTCACCATATTAGCCAATTAATTGAACTTGCTGAAAAGGAAGTTCATCGGACCAAGTGGCTTCCGGAGATTAATCGAGTAGCCTGTATGTACCGCGACAGCTTCTATGAGGCGCGAAATATTTTTTGCGACAAATACCATCGAGATCTCACTAAGGCATTTAAGAAATTTCAGGATTCAGGAAAGCTTGAAATTATTACCTGTGGCGCGACGCACGGATTTTTTCCTAATATGGAGACGGTCAAACATTCAGTTAAGGGCCAGGTTAAGATCGCATGCGATCATTACCGGGAAGTTTTTGGAAGATCGCCGCGGGGCATTTGGCTTCCCGAATGCGGGTACAATCCAGGCGATGATAAGATCTTGGCCGATAATGGAATTCAATATTTTTTCTGTGATACACGCTCGCTTTTACATGCTACGCCTCGCCCAAAATATGGAGTTTTTGCGCCAGCCTTTTGTTCGAGTGGAGCGGCGGCTTTTGCTCGGGACATGGAATCCTCAAAGCAGGTTTGGAGTGCGGAGGAAGGATATCCGGGGGATGCCTATTATCGGGAATTTTATCGGGATATTGGCTATGAATTGGAATATGACTATATAAAGCCCTATATTTCACCAGATGGACTCAGAATCAACACAGGCATCAAATACTATCGGATTACGGGGAAGAACTGTGAAAAGCAGCCTTACGACCCTCACAAGGCCTGGGAAAAAGCAGTGGAGCATGCGGGCAACTTTATGTTTAATCGTGAGAAGCAGGTGGAATATCTTTCAGGAAAAATAGACCGGGAGCCTCTTATTATAGCCCCTTATGACGCGGAGCTTTATGGGCATTGGTGGTTTGAAGGACCTCTTTTTCTTGAAAATTTAATCAGAAAAATTTGCAGCGATTCAAAGACACTAAAATTAACTACAGCACCCGACTACTTAAGAAGATATCCAAAAAACCAGGTTCTAACACCGTCATTTTCAAGCTGGGGATACAAAGGATATAGTGAGGTTTGGCTTGAGGCGAGCAATGATTGGGTTTATCGGCACCTGCATGAGGCATCTTGGAGAATGTCGGAATTAGCTGACGCTCACCGAGGTCCTGTTAATGGCGTTAAAGAAAGAGCGTTAAAGCAGGCGGCCCGGGAACTAGTGCTGGCCGAATCAAGCGATTGGGCCTTTATTATGAAAACCGGCACAATGGTTGAATATGCAAAAAAACGCACTCATGATCACATCGAAAGATTCACAAGACTTTATTGGGATATCAAAAATGATTCCATTGATGAGGGTTGGCTTTCTCACATTGAAGGTTTAGATAACCTCTTCTCGAACGTTGATTTTAGAGCCTACGCTTCCTAATTTTTTTTTATTTCTTAAG
>CAZLUT010000043.1:13958-17191 GCA_964562805.1 uncultured bacterium
AAAATAGCCGTCATATAATATATGCCTATGATTTCTGTACGAAAATTAGTCAGCCTGATTGTTGTTTTTGTGTATTTGCCGGCAAGTGTTCTGTTTCTTACGCCGAAAACAGCTTATGCACGCGCCCTGCCTTTGACGGCAAATTCAGCCGTTATGATGGACTCTACAAGAGGAAAAATTCTTTACAGTAAAAGAGCCAATAAGCGCAGACCACCTGCCAGCACCACCAAAGTTTTAACGGCACTTGTTGTTTTGGATCATTTACCGCTTAAAAAATGGATCAAAGTTCCTAAGTACGCGGAATCAATAGAGCCTAGCAAGATGTATGCTAGGGCGGGTGAGCAATATACAGTCGAAAGTTTACTAAAAGCGCTGCTTTTAGGTTCTGCTAACGATGCGGCTTATATTCTGGCTGTGGGGGTTGCGGGATCGCAAAGTAAATTTGCCCGTCTTATGAATAAAAAGGCCAAAAAGCTGGGTGCTAAGAGCAGTTATTTTGTAAATCCGAACGGCCTTCCTAATAAAAGACAGTACTCTACTTCCAAAGATTTGGCGCTCATTATGAGGGCGGCACAAAAAAATTCTACTCTTGTGCGTATCATGAAAAAGAAGTCAGCCACCATTTATTCAAAGACCGGTCGAAAGGTTATTTTGCGGAATCACAATAAGCTATTGTGGCGCGACCCCCGGGATATTATCGGAAAAACCGGTTGGACCCGAAAAGCCCGGCACTGTTTTGTGGGCCGCGTAACTTACGGAGTTAAGGTTTATACATTTGCGATTATGGGAAGTGTGCGGCCATGGAAAGATTTAAAAATTCTAATCGATGCTTTTACCGGATCAATCAAGCAATTCAAACGGCGCACTTTTCATGAAAAAAATTGGAGTCTTGCGGAACGAAAGAAGATTCAAAGAGGTTTAAAAAAGGCCCGCCTTTATAAAGGGGAAATTGATGGAAAATTTGGCCCTATGACACAAAAGGCAATTATGCAGTTTCAGTCGCGCCACAAACTCAGAGCTGATGGGATGGTAGGTAAGAAAACTTACCGAACCTTAAAAAAGTACTTCTAGATAAGAATCCCCTTATTCACAACGTTCTTTTTGATCTCTACAAGAATCTGCTATAAACCGAAATATTCTATTGAAAGATTAAAAAAATTTTTGAATACTTACCTACGTTTCCACGTCTAAACTAATAAGAGGAGCACAATGAAAAAAATAGGAATCTTAGCACTACTAATTGTCTTCGCGTTTCAAACGTCACTATTTGCTGAGCGTGAAGTTCTGATTAAAAATCCAAAAACCGGCGAAGCGACATCAATGGATTCAAAGGGGCCGGAAGCGGTTTTTGAAGGCGAGGGATGGCTTCTTTTGGATGATTTTGAGGACGGAAATCTTAAGAATTACTTAAAAGGCGATAGCGGGGCGTGGAACCTCAACCCAATGGACGAGGAAAATGCTAACGCTGATATTGAAGTGGTCGAAATCGAAGGTCCTGACGGAAAGCTGACACAGGCGCTCAAGTTGACCTATGATGTGGATTCTGAGGTGCAGGCTCAAAACGGCTACTGGACAAAGCTGAGAGGTCTTGATGGTTCCGTTTATGACACTCTTGAATTTGACGTAAAGTGCGATGAGGAGCTTGGCTGCAGCAGCATTTTTAAGATCGAACTTAAAAAATACAAAAACAAAGAGAGAACGGAACTTATCCGGGGAACTCACTTGGTCGAAGGTGTTTCAGATGAGTGGAGTCATATCGAGCTGAAGCTTAATAAATTTACGGGTATTATGGATTTTGGTGACCCTGCAGTTTGGCAAAACCCCAGTTTAGGCCGAAAAGACCTCGAAGAATTTGTGATTGTTTTCAAAGACCGCTTAGCGGATCAGAAATCAGGGGCTCTCCTGATCGATAATATTAAATTCACTCAGCAAAACAACCCAGGCCCCACCGCAGTTGACGGACCGCCGCGGGCAGGGTTTAAAACACCCCCTACACATTTCAAATTACTGGGCGACCAGAGTGTTTATGCGGGTGATAAAGGTTTTGTTGATACCGCCACCTTAAAGAAAGGTGATGGTATTATGCTGTTCCGGGATGGCGCTGTAGGCCGTGAGGTTGTTTATGAAGAAAAAGAAATAACAGCGGAAGAAAGCGCTTATAAAATTCAAGTGGACGGTACCGGTAACTTTGTCGCCGGCAGCGTTATATGGAAAAGCGGCAGTCAGATAGCAGGTGACCGCGAGGTTGAGTTGATTGACGGAAGTGTTAAAAAAATCGAAGATTTAGTTATAGGAGATGCTCTTAACGGGTTTGACACGGTTAATCAGAAGGGCGCAACAAATACAGTTACAAGTACTGAATTTGTGAGTCAAGTAGGCGGGTATAAAGAAATTGGCGTTCGCCTTGAAGGAATTGAGTTCCAGAAATATCTGGCAGCACGCCTAAAAGGTTACCCCGCAAAGACCATTGTAAAAAAGGAATTTCCAGAAGATGATCGCGAGTTTTTAATGGAGATTGCCCGGGACACATGGAAGTTTTTCGCTAATATAGTTGATAAAGAAACCCATCTGCCGCTCGATACAGTTCAATTTGCCAAAGAAGCGCCGATCTACGAAAGAGATGCATGGGTTGGGGACTATACCAATATTACTAATATTGGAATGTACTTTTTGGCGATTGTCGGTGCTTATGAGCTGAAATTTATTACAAAAGAAGAAGCTGTTGAGTTGGCTCGAAACACGATCGAGAGCGTTAAGAAACTTCCTAAGTATGATAACGGTTTTTTGTTTAACTATTACGACACGACAACCATGGAGCAAACCAGTTATTTCATTTCGAGTGTTGATAGCGGCTGGCTTTCAGCCGGGCTAATTACAGTTCGAAACGCATTTCCGGAGCTTTATGATGCGGCAACTGAGATTATTGATTCACAGGATTACAGCTTTTTTTATGATCCGGTTGATCAGCAGTTGAGTCACGGGTTCTATCAGCATCTAGGCATTTATTCTGATTACAATTATGGAGCCTTTTATACCGAGCCGCGTGCCACTAGTTATATTGGAGTTGGTACGGGTGATATTCCTGTCGATATTTGGTTTAAAACCGAACGCACCTTTCCCGAAGAGTATTATTGGCAGCAGCAGGAACCGATTAATCGTGTTAAAAAAGAAGCGCTGGGTGTTAAGTATTTCGGCGGATTTTATAAATGGAAAGATTACACCTATGTTCCCAG
>CAZLUT010000044.1:0-16464 GCA_964562805.1 uncultured bacterium
CGGAATTCCAACTTTTCCAATGTCGTGCAAGCGAAGGGCCGCAGTAAGCTCATCTCTCATCTTTTCACCCATCTCCAAAATAAGCTCTTCGGCCAAAAGAAGCCCTAAACGAACCACTTCTACGGTATGGCTATAAGTATAATGGTCCTTTTCATCCATTTCAGTTGCCAAGGAAAGAATCACTTGATAATAATTTTCTTTTTCTTTTTCTCGAAGAATTTTGATTTCTTCTAAGTGTCCCGCCAACTCCTCGTTTCTTTGATAAAGTGTCTTTTGGTATTCGGCATTTTTAATTGCCATAGCGGCATCGTAAGTAAGTGTTTGAAAAAAATTCAATTCTGCCCCACTAAAGCTCTCTCCGTTCAATTTCTCACCCAAAAGTAATATACCGAGCAACTCTCCTTTGTAATAACCAGGAACGCAAATATTCGCTTTCAATGTCTTCATGGCTTCTCGAATCTGCTCAACTTCCTGCTTCAGGTTATCGTCCCCGCCTCCTTCTCCCGCTTCGATATCAAAACGTTCTAACAATTCCTGGGTAATACAATCTTTAACAAAAGGTGTATTCCTTCGGTAACTCGAAAACCATTTAACAATCGGATTATGGCTATCAAGACGAATTAATTGAATGGGAAATTTTTGATTACCTTTAGAATCAACGAAGATATAGCGATTTTTTGATGATTCATAGATGAGGATAGAGGTATGAGTTAACCCCACTTCCCGATCAATAAACCGGGTCATCATTCTGAGAAGCCGCCTGGGATTACGAACCCTTACCATGCTTTTAGCCGCGTTTTTTAAAGCTTCCTGATATTCAGCGCCTGTCATTTTGCCTTTTGACTCAATTCCTTTAGTTTTTCCCTTACATCATTTTCCAAATATTCGAGACTGAGAGGTTTGGTTATATAATTATCGGCACCCAAACGCAGGGCTTCATCTATTTTTTCGGCTGTTTCAATAGCGGTTACCATCAGAACTCGAACGCCCGGATAATCAGCTTTAATTTGTTTTAAGACCGCTAACCCATCCATTCCGGGAAGCTTAATGTCCAAAAGGACAACGCTTGGATGGTAAGAGGCAACCTTCTTTATAGCGTCAGGACCGGTGTAGGCTACTTCAACTTTGAAACCGCGTTCTTCAAAAAACATTTTTAAAAAATCACAAATTTCGATCTCGTCGTCTACAATCAGCAATTTAGGTTTACTCGGGCTTGCCATTACACAACCTCACTTACCACATCTTGAGATGCTACGTTTTTGGCACTATCACAGGGAAGTTCTACAATAAAAAGAGAGCCGTGCCCCTTTTCGCTTTCCGCATAAATTTTGCCTTTATTTTTAAAAACAAGCCGCTCAGTGATATAAAGTCCCAAACCTAAATTTTCGTGCTCCGAAGTATAGAAAGGATCAAAAATACGGTCCATGTCCTCTTTAGAGATTCCCGACCAAAATCTTCAACACAAAATTCGATTCTTTCTCCTGCGGAACCTGTGCGGAGCGTAATGCGAACCTTTCCTTTTTCAGGCGTGACTTTAATCGCGTTTAAAATCAAATTCATGAAAATTTCCCGAATCTCTGCTTGGTTAGCCATAATTTTAGGCAAATTGGGGGCAATATTTTTTTCAAGCGTCACCTGATCCAGCGAGCTTTGATAAGAAATAAGCGACATGGTGTCTCTCAAAACTGTCTCAAGATCCAACTCTTCCTCATCGGACTTATTAACTTTGGTAAACATCAGCAACTTTCTTGTCACGTCACTTGCCCGCTTAGTTTGCTTGACGATATTTTCAAGAGCTTCTTCCACCTGTTTGCTATTAAAATTTTTTGATTTTCTGAGAAGCAAAACTTGCGCCTTACCTGAGATAATGGTTAAAGGGTTGTGAATTTCATGAGCAATTCCGGTAGCCAACTGTTCAAGAGCTGAATACTTGGCCGTTTGAAGAAGATTAGATTGTAATCCCGGCAGATTTTTAAGTTTTTGGGCGAGATTATCCAATTCCTGCAAAACATAAAAAGTAGAACTTAATACTGGCATAATAGACTTAATAAAACGAATTTCAGTTCTTGAGAGAGAATGTTCTGATTTAAAACCAACGCTTAAAAAGCCGATTAATTGGCTCTTTCGAAATAAAGGGAAGGCATAAGCAGTTTGGAGTCTATGAAGCTCCCCACTTAGAGTGTTTAAATTTTTACTTGGCATTGGTTCGTTAGGGCCCAAGCCCTTTAGACCGTCCGGCCTTTGACTTAGAGCATAAATGAGAGGGCTTTTTTCGGTTAAGGCGAATCCTTTAAACGCGTTTAAATCATGCCCCTGAAAAGAAACCGGGTGAAAACGATTGTTATATTTCAAAAATAACGCTGACGAATCCAACTTTAATTCATCGGCTAGACTATTAATGAAAAGATTGGCGGCAGGAATTAATTCTTTTTCAAAAAGCAGAAGACGGGACAGTTTTTGAAGTCTTTCAAAACTTTCAATCTGTTCACCCAGGTGAAGCCGTTTTCGTAATAGATCAATATAATAATTAACAGGCTTAAGAAAAATAAGCGTGGCAATAACGCCCACTAAAAGCATCGAGAGCGGATGTTCTATTATTTGGGGAGAAATATAGTGAGAAGCAATTAAAAAATAAATAAAGGCGCTTAAAAAGGCTGCGATGCTAAGAACGGTTAAACGTAATAAAAACACAATAAGTCCCAAACTCTTAATACTTCCTTACTGACGACTGATTTGTAGAAGAATATTAAAAGAGACAACGTTGATTGTCAATAGAACAGTGGGCAGCGGTTAGTAAATAGTGGTTAGTAATCGCTAAAAGCTCTTAATCAAATGAAAAAAGTCTTTTTTGCGAAGAAAGAAGGAGTTGCCTCTTAAATTTAAAACTCGAACTTTTCCTTTGATAACGTTCCCGACGCGATTCCACTCTTTGCTCTCCAAAGTTTTCCCTGACAGCTTTTGAAAAACTAAAGATAAAGTGGCATATTGAATTGCCGGGTGAAGTTTCTGGTACGTTTTTGCTTTCACATAAAAACTTTTCCGAGAACGTTTCCATATTTTTTTAAAAAAATCTTCAGCTTTCTCATCTAAAAAATTCTGAGACTCCATAACCCGGTTTCGAAACCCAAGAAGTTTATTTTCAACATCCCCGCCCAGTTCACGCTTCAGAAAAGGGATTACCTTGAGGCGAATTTTGTTTCGAAAATACTGATCCTCTAAGTTTGTAATATCCTCATGAAACCGAATCTTATGCTTTTTAGCATAGCTCCTAATTTCTTTCTTCCCGATTTCCAGCAATGGTCTGCATAAAGTAAGGCTTTTCTGCTTCGATACAGCTTTCATTCCTTTGAAACCCCGCACACCTGTCCCCCGAAACAATCTCATCAAGACCGTTTCGAGTAAATCATCCTGATGATGAGCTAATAAAATTTTTTTAAATTTATATTTTTTTGAAACCTTCTCGAAAAATTCAAGACGAATTTCTCTGCCCGTTTCTTCAATTGATTTTTTTCGTCTTGCGGCCTCAGTTTTAACATTTTTATTTAATAAAACGGTCTCGAAACCATATTTTTCGGCTCTCTTCTTAACTAGCCTGGCATCTTTTGCGGCTTCGGTACGGCGCAATCCGTGATTGAGATGCAATACAATAGGCTGCCATTTAAATTGCTGGGAATATTTGCTTACCAAGTTTAAAAGCACCATCGAATCGACACCGCCCGAAACTGCGATACCAAACCGAGCGCCTTGTTTGAATAACCTAGATGTTTGTTCTTGAAATTCTTTTTCTAATTTCATGGCAGTAGTTTAGCAGAAATAGTCGTTAGTCGTTAGTCGTTAGTCGTTAGTCGTTAGTCGTTAGGTTTGGTAGTGGCGGTAGGAATCGAACCTACGACCTCGGGCTTATGAGTCCCACGCTCTAACCAACTGAGCTACGCCACCTCAAACAGGGTGCGTAGTTTATCAAAAATACCCCAATTCGCAATCCCTAAAGCGCTTTCTTCTTTCTCTTCTATCCACTATTCACTAACGACTACCCACTAATCAATACTTCCTAAAAACTCCTACTACTTTCCCGATGATATGGGTGTCTTCCCTGGCCTGGTCTAGAGGAATATTCTCATAATCATCATTTTCCGGTTTTAAATAGAACCCTGATGGCCCCTTCATGAGGCGCTTTACCGTAGCCTCATCTTCCAGAAGAGCTACCACAATCTCTCCTGGTCTAACAGCAGCTGTCTTTTGAACAAACACATGGTCCTTTTCCAAAATACCCGCCTGAATCATACTGTCACCTTTTACTTCCAAGGCAAAATCGGCCTTTATCCCCTCTTTTACTTTGTTTAACGGGATGTGGCCCATAATATTTTCGATTGCTAAAATCGGACCGCCTGCAGCTATTTGGCCGAGAATAGGGACGCCTTCTCGCCCCAAAATTTCAATTCCGCGTGACACGCGGGGATGAATCTTAATTACCTCCTTCTTTTCAAGGGCTTTAAGATGATCCACCACTGTCTGGGGAGAAGCAAAACGGAAGTGGTCCCTAATTTCCTGAATGGTGGGTGGAAAACCGGCCCCCTCTTGATAATCTCCCAAAAAATCAAGAATCTCTTCTTGTCTGTTCGTTAAATGTTTCATTGATTACCCTATTAAAAAAAAGGTGCTAACGGCAAAATAAATACTTGTAAAAATAAGGCAAAAACCTAAAACCTTTTCTCTTTTCCATTTTTTTATTAAGACTCTCATCTTTCCCTCCTTAATTTATTGAAAATCATTATACCGTATATTTGTACGGTATATCAATAAAAAACTTTAGAGGTTTTTTTGGATAAGAACAGAAATCACGTAACTTGTTTATATATAGGTAGTTATGGAGATTATAAAATAATTAATCTTAGGTCTAAGAGTCACCTGCCCGCCTCAGGCGGGAGATCTAAGGGAAAAACTACTTGCCGAAGATGGAGACGACGAAACAAACTGCGCCAACAGCAAGCGTGTAATAAGCAAAACGGTGAAAAATTCCCTGATTTAAAACTTTAATCAAGAAACGAATCGATAAGTATCCAACGATTGCGGCTAAAACTGTTCCTAAAAGAACAGGTCCTAAAAAAGGCAAAGATTCACCTGAACTCAAAACATCTTTAAATTCTAACAAGGTTGCCCCCAGTATAGCAGGAATAGCCATCAGGAAAGAAAAACGAGCTGCAAGCTGCCTATTGATACCAAAATAAAGGGCAGCCGAAATAGTAGCTCCCGAACGGGAAATGCCGGGAGTGATCGCGATACCCTGAAAAATTCCAATAATAAAGGCAGGAAATATTCCTGTTTTATTTTCATCTTTATTCCCTTCAGGTATAAATTGCGTTAGCCACATTAAAAGCGTCGTGATCCAGAAAGCAAAGCCTACAGCTACCAAAGAACTAAAAAGCCCTTCAAAAAAATCTTTAAGAAAAAACCCCATAAGACCGGTAGGAATAGAAGCGATTAGTATTAAAAGAAAAAGTTTAAGCTTTGGATTTTTAAATACAACATCACTCCATTTCTCGCCTTTGGCTAGCTCAATAATCCCTACAATGCTATCTAGAACAATCCCCACAAGGTCCCGCCAAAAATAAAGAATGACAGCTAGTAAGGTGCCGAAGTGCACCATGACATTAAAGAAAAGACTAGGCTCTTTAAAACCAAAAAGATGTTCAAAAAGCGCTAAATGTCCGGAACTTGAAACCGGTAAAAATTCAGTAAGCCCTTGTAAGACACCAAGAAAGGCTCCTTGGAAATAATTCATAAATGGGGAGTGTTAAAGGACTTCTTTTTTTCTTTTCTTTTCGAGGAGACTCACGATTTGCCTAACATCCTGCAGACGATTCATATTAGCCACCAAAAGAGCATCGGGTGTATCAATCACAGCCAAGTCATTAACGCCTAGAAGGGCAATAACTTTTTTGGAATCGCACTCAATCAAGTTCCCTTCCGCATCATGCACGATAGCGTCCTGTCTTGAAATATTACCTGCGCTATCCGCGGGCCAAAAATCTTTTAGACTTTCCCAAGACCCGATATCATTCCACCTGAAGCTGGCTTCCACAAGATAAGCTTCATCGACCTTCTCCATAACGCCGTAATCAATAGAAATACTAGGGAACTTAGGAAATAACTTTTTTAAAGACTTCGGGGATTTTTTGATTTTTTCTAATATCGCGGCGTGTTTTGGTAAATGGGTTTTAATCGCATCGAGAATGACAGGAACCGTCCAAATAAACATACCGCTATTCCACGAATATTTTTTCTTAACAAATTCGCGCGCCTTTTTAGCATCAGGCTTTTCATGGAATGAATTAAGCCTAAAAGCGCCTTTTATTTTTTTGACACTAGCGCCCCGCCTCAAGTAACCGTAACCGGTTGAGGGAAATGTCGGACGAATGCCAAGTGTCACGGGAGCTTCCTTTTCCTTGGCGACTTTAAGAGCCGTCTTCATCGTTGAAACAAAAAGTTTCTTGTCAGGAATATGCTGATCCGCCGCCAAAACTACCATCGAAGCATTAGAGTCTCTTTTTGCAATTTCCACGGCACCCCACCCGATGCACGCTGCTGTATTGCGGCCGACGGGTTCTGCTAAGATATTTTTCTTGGGTAATTTGGGAAGAACCTTTTGAATGCCCGGCACCTGAACTTTATTGGTAACAATGATTATTCTTTCTAAAGGCACAAGAGGACGGATCCGAAGAACCGCTTCTTCGAGCATTGTTTTATCGGTAACAATTGAAAGAAGTTGTTTGGGGCGTTTGAGACGAGAAAGCGGCCAGAAACGAGTTCCCTTGCCGCCTGCCATAATAAGAGCCCAATTCATAGGCTACCTCCGGTAGCAGTGACTAGTGGCCAGTGGTTAGTGGCTAGTAAAAATTGAACGGTGTTAGAAATAATCAAGTGGTTTCGATGATTTCGTGAACTTTAGATTCAATCAGGCTTTGAATTTCCTTAAGACGCGCCTCTGTTTCAGCTTCAAATCGAAGAACTAGAACAGGCTGGGTATTGGAACTTCTTACAAGACCCCAACCATCCGGGAAATTTACGCGCGCGCCATCAATATCAACAACATTGTAGGATTTCTTAAAAAAAGCGACAGCCTTCTCAATAATTTTAAACTTTTTCTCATCTGTCGTATCAATGTGAAGCTCGGGAGTGCTATACATCTTAGGTAGATCCGCCAAAAGCTCAGGAAGCGTTTTATCGCCCGCTTTATCTAAAACCTCAAGAATTCTGCAGGAAGCATAAAGCGCATCATCAAAACCAAAATAACGATCGTTGAAGAACATATGGCCTGAAAGTTCTCCGGCCAAAGCTGCATTCTCTTCCTTGATTTTTGTCTTAATAATGGCGTGACCTGTCTTCCACATAATGGGAATACCGCCATTTTTCTTAATATCATCCGGAAGAGTTTTAGAGCACTTCACATCCATAATAAATTTTGCGCCCGGGCTTTTCTTTAAAATACCGCGGGAATAAAGAACCATCAGCTTATCGCCCCAAATAATATCTCCTTTGGAGTCAACAACACCGATACGATCCGCATCTCCATCAAAAGCAATGCCAAGATCCGCTTTTTCCTCTTTTACTTTTTTAATAATATCAACGAGATTCTTGGGTTGAGTGGGATCCGGGTGATGATTGGGGAAATTGCCATCAGGCTCAGAATACATCTCAACCACTTCACATCCGAGTTCTCTGAGAACTTTTGGTGAAAGTAGGCCTCCCATTCCGTTGCCCGAATCAACAACCACCTTCATTTTGCGGCTAAAATGAAATTGGTCCTTTAAAAAATTTAAATAATCATCATTAATGCTTTTTTTGCTAGCCTTACCAGTTCCGGAATCAAGATCACCTTTTAGGATCATATCCTTCATTTTTTGGATCTCATCTCCAAAAACTGATCCGACACCCCGACAAAGCTTAAAACCGTTATATTCAGGAGGATTGTGACTACCTGTAATCATGACACCGCCATCAAGTTTCCAGTGAGCAATCGAAAAATAAAGCATAGGGGTGGCTACTTGCCCAATATTAATAACATCGAGACCGGTCTCGAGTAATCCCTGTTCAAAAGCTTTTTGAAGCCTATCGGAAGAAACACGCATATCGTAGCCAAGACTAACCGTCTTCCGGCCTTCGCGCTTAAAGATGGTTCCGTAAGCCTTCGCGATCAGGCGAACGGCTTCACTATTAAGATCAGTATCCGCAATACCGCGAATATCATACATACGAAAAGATGCTGGATTTATTGAATTTGTCATAATGGGGGAAATTATAAGGTTAAAAATCGCAAGGTCAAGGTAATAGCGGAGCACAAAGAGCAGGGTGTACGACGTAAATACTTCTAACGATTACCGACTCGGTCGCTGGGCCGCTCCCTCCCGGCATAAATTCGACCGGGCGAATTGACGATGACTCCGTCATCGTAATTCGTGGTCTCATTTAAAAACCGCAAGGTCAAGGTAATAGCAGGGCGCAAAGAGCAGGGCGCAAGGCGCAAATACATAAAAATTAGAGACATGCGCCCCTTTCTGGTGTGGCTTACATAGAACGTGTCCTCATTTTTTAACCTCTATTCACTAACGACTACTCACTATTTACTGCACGCAGCTTGCGAAGCGTTGCTTGAGCAATGTTAGATTTAATAGAGTTATTCTCTTTAGAAAGAGATTTGAGAAGGTTTTTTATTTTTTGCCTGTGGCTCGCCTGCCCCACGGGGCACCTGCAGGTTTGATCGGGAAAACCTAAATCAATTGCAAATTGAATAATATCCTTCTCTTCTATATAAGAAAGGGGTCTGATCATCTCAAATTCCCCTTTAAAATACGATTGTCGAGGAAGCATGGTAGTAAAATTACCCTGATAAAAAAGGTTCATAAGTGTGGTTTCAACCAAATCATCCTTATGATGACCCAAAGCTACCTTCGTACAACCAAGGCGTTTAGCCGCTTCAAAAAAAACTTTTCGCCTGTTCCAGGAGCACCAAAAACAACTTGATCCCATTTTTTCCGGATCAAACTTCATTTCAACTTCTAATGGCATGACTTCAAGCGGTATCTGCCATTGATCTAAAAAATTTTTTAAAACAGCACTGCTTTCAGAAATACCGCATCCAACATTCATATCGACATGAATTGCAATCAAATCGTAATGGAAAGGCGTCAATCGCTTTCTATCACTTAATAATTTAAGCAAGGTTAAACTATCCTTACCGCCAGAAACCGCCACCAAGACCCGATCATCTGGGGCAAGCATCTTAAAGTCACAGACAGCCTCTCCCATCTGAGATGATAATTTACTATAGAGCTTTTTCTTTTCGGCTGTAGAGCTTTCTAGAACATGTTTCATTATTTCAATTCCTTTAAAGCTGTTTCACTATAGAAACGAACGGAGGAGATAATTTTATATTTTGGATCTTTTAGATCTCTCTTTGAAAACCATTTGATATCATGATGCTCCTTTCTGGCAAGGCGCACTTTTCCTTTTAGCGGTTTCGCAAAATAGACAAAACCAATGTGCTCGTGAGTGGAGTTAATGCGGTGAATATCGAGAAAACGAGGAGTCCTAAGATGTTTAATCCCTTTACTTTTCAACTTGGGCTTCGGACCGATAAGTTTGACTTTTAAACCACTTTCCTCATAGGCTTCTCTCATAGCAGCCCGTTCCGGATCTTCATCAAGCTCGATATGACCGCCAAGGGGCAGCCATTTTTTTAATTGCTTGTGATGGACCAAAAGAACCCGATTTTTCTCTATAACAAAAATCTCAACTACAAAATCTATAAGTTTATGAATATGCGGCATAAAGGATTGTAGCAAATGTAGATCCAAGATGTAAGAACTCGCCTATTCTATAAGTTTCCTTAGCGAGACGCTCGCCCTTGTGGCGAGACAACTAAGATCTGAGGGAATAGAGAGGTTCTTTACAATCCCCGATCCCTTTCTATAATACGCGTTCTATTTAGAACTCTGCGGCAGGAGTGGTGGAATTGGCAGACACACCAGCTTGAGGGGCTGGCGGTAGCAATACCTTGCGGGTTCAAGTCCCGCCTCCTGCACCATGGGGCCCCTAACCCCATTTTGAAAAGAGGGCTCTTGACCGCATTCGCGGGCCCCCTTTTCAATACTTATCCCCCACGACAAAGAGTCCTCCGGACATTGAACCTGGAAAAATTCTTTTTCCAAACCTTTTTGTGCATTTTAAAGCGGGACTTGAAGCGAGCGAACGCCGAGGTCATCCGAGGTAAGCGCGTAAGTCGAAGACCGCGCGCCAGTGAGCGAGGGGAGGCTGCGCGAGCCGAAGCTCTGCGAGCGTAGTAGCCAAGCCGCCTCCTGCACCATCTCTTAGATCTTCGATCTCAGACCTTGGATCTAAGAATTTACCTTCCATTCCCATTTTTCTTATTGATCTCTTCGATCTCTTCCAAAATAACTTCGGGGGCTTTGGGATCACCTGTTTCAATAAAATTAATAAGAGCTTGGTTAAAAAACTCTGGATCATCCAGCATAATAAGGTGACCGCAGTTAGGTGAGATGGCTATTTTTGAATAAGGAACTTGTTCATAAAGATAAAAAGCGTCCTTTACGCTGTGATAACTATCAAGCCCTCCCCAAATAATTAAAAGAGGTGTCTCAATGTCTTTCACCTCATCTCGAAGGCTTCTAAAAAATATACCCGAAACTGAATGGTTAAACGAAGTGATTAATTGCTGATACTCGACAGGATCTTGGAATATAGGCATCGTGTCATATTCATCATCATGCTCTCTGGAACAAACAAATTGCTGTGTCCAAATTTTTTTAAACCGCTCGGGAGTTAGCGCCCGCTTAATCACAAAATCATTCCACTGCACGGCATAGTGAATATTTTCATACCATCGCATCTCGCGGTCCACGCCAACTGACCCGGCCACAACAGCTCTATCAATTGTTTCTGGAAAATTGAGCGCATAATATAAAACAATGTGTCCGCTTAGAGACACCCCAACTATAGTGGGGTGATCCAATTTTTTCTTTCTTATAAACTCCCAGATCAAATCGGCATAATATGAAATACTCATAGGCAGATGACTGCCCTTATCGGATTTTCCATACCCCGGCAAATCAATCGCGTAAACATGATATTTCCCTTCTAGGGCCTTCATTGTTTTGCGCCAAGTATGACTATCCCCCAAAACGCCGTGGAGGAATAGCACCGGCTCCCCCTCGGGATTTCCACCTTCGATATAGCAAACTTTTGCGTCTCTAAAATCAAAATATTGTTCCGGATAAATGTAATCAGGGCGTCTAATGTTGGGATCTAACAAATTTTCAATCGGAGGAGTTTTGGCGCACGAAACAGAGGAAAAAAACAAAGTTAATAGCAAACAAATAACAGATAGCTTACGAAAGATTTGGATCTTAAAGCTCATATATTCAGTTTTGTCTCTACTAACCACTAACGACTATTCACCCCGTTAGAGATAGGAAGCGTTTAAATAACGCTTCTGTAAATTACAGCACATTTTAAAATTTTTATTTTTTATATTGTTACCTTTATTAATAAAGTATGCGGTCTAAATTATCTCTAACGGGGCAAGCTAATCACCATGGCTTAGCTGGTCTTTGGCTTTCTGCCCTTTCTCGCCGTCACAACCGTATGGATACCGCCTCGAATCAAAAAATCTCCTACAATTTCCATATAGCGGGGCTTCAAGGCGCCCGCCAAATCTTTTAGAATTTGGTTCGTAACTTTTTCATGAAAAGCCCCTTCGTTTCTGAAAGACCACAGATAAAGTTTCAGACTCTTGAGTTCAACGCATAATTTGTTAGGAATATAAGTTATTCGAATTGTGGCAAAATCCGGTTGACCGGTTCGCGGACAGACGCATGTAAATTCGGGGCAAGTTAAATTAATTTCGTAGTTGCGTTTTGGTTCAGGATTTTCAAATACTTCTAAATTTTTTGAAGGCTTTGTCGGCACGTTTTTCTCCTTATTCAGCATGGCGCAGGGCACCGGGAGTAGGGCGCAAAGCGAATGCTACAAATTTTTTTATAATCAATTACGGTATTTCAAAGCATTCTTTTCTGTTTGGCATTCACTGCCAATCTGATAATCAGCAATGCTTCCTTTTTTTCTTAAATCAAATAATTTACTGACAATTTGTTCTTTTAAAGAATAGGGATCCAAAGTGTTCAGATAAATATCTGTATTTCCCTCAAATCCGGCAGGGTTATTTAACCGCCATTTGATCAATGTATACCAGGGAAATTTAACCTTACTGTTCCGCGGTGTAAAAAACCACTCTTCATTAGTAGGCGCTTCGGCTCCCAAAGCGGCATGTATCGCGTGCAAAAGATCGCTAAAATCTTTTAGCTCTCCCTGAGTCAATTCCCACGGCAAAACCTTCTTTGATTTTGACAAAATAGCTATAGTCGGAAATCGTTCGCCAAAGCTTGAAAAGCAAACGGCATTTTGGTTTTCTGCGATGATTAAATCTTCCTGAATAACAAAATTAAGAAAATATTCATTAAAGGCATCGGGTTTTTTAGCGATTAATTTAATTATTTTCCGGAGAGTAATGCCCCACTCGTCCAGCCCTACTATTTGCTTGTGCAGATGATTAAACGAAGCGCCCGCTTCAGGCAGCCAATTTTGAAAAACGCTCGTGTAAACAGCATAAGGGTTATTTTTATAAATATCGCAAATAGCATGAAGAGTGAATTTTATATACTGAAAATGCTCCGCAGGCGTTAATTCACCGCTTGAAGCCAGCTCATTGGTAAAACAAGCATTTTCCGTGTAATGTCTTTTTGAAAGAATTAATTCATGAGAACCGCCAAAAAATGAGCTTGCCAATTCCTCCCAATTAAATGAAAGGTTTCTTCCGATCCACTCCTCGGCCTTCCCCTGCCTCCTAAACTTGTAACGCAAAATATCTTTCACATGCCGGACACCGGCACGGTTAGACAAGTAAGCCTTCTTCCACTTTTTTTGTGCGGAGGAAAGTTTTAGTCCATAATTTTTTTTCCAATAATCAAAAGAGACTATCTCAAACAAATTAGCGATTCTTCGAAATTCAGCCGAATTTTTTCTGATTTCTTCAGGAAGAACATATTTCGAAAGGTGATATTTTCCATCTTTCAAAATAAGTCTGGAACGTTCGGGCGGTGTTTCGAGTTTGGATGCGTCACAAAAACTGCAATGGTCTTCGCGCTCTCTCTGCTCGATTAATTGTATTTCTTGATGTGGAATATTTAATATGGGTCTTGAAGCTCTTTCGGGCACGGTCCAAACTTCGGTGGCAGTAAAAGGATTTACCTGTTTAATAGTGCCATCCTTAAGTTTTCTAATAAATTTAGACATTCTTTGCTACCCTAGGGATTCATTCATAATCTCTTCGAGCTGACCAATCAGTTTCCTAACTTCGAGTGCTTTTGTTTTAGAAAGGAAATCGTTTGTTTCAACCTCATCTTTTAAAGAGTTTAGATTTGATATATACCTTCTTAAAAGTGTTTTTCTTTTTCTTGTCTCCAATTCCTCTTCAGACTCTTCATTTCCGGCCTCAATTAATTGCCGGTAGCTTTGTCTTACAGCTTGCGCGGGCCGTGCTTCTTCTAAGACTTTATGGCGAAGTTCTGAATAGTCTTTCTCATCGATTTTTCGGTTCTTTGCAAGCCTCAGGACATTGACTGATTCATAATCCGGTACTTTACTGGCATCTTTCTCAGCATAACGGGACTTCTCAACATAAGTCGGCTCTTCTTTTTCAAGAAAATGGTACGATCGCAAAAGCTTTTGAGCTGTAAGTGTTTTAATTCCGATCTCTTTTAAGCAATAGATTTCAAATTCCCGAAAGCCCCAATTTCTATAATGTTTATCTTTGTAAACCGTGTATAAAAAACGACCCATCTCAATCCATGATGTTTTAAAATTTTTAGCACATTCTGAAACGCGGTGGCGTAACTCGTCGTTACCAATCCCTAACTGCCCCATATATTTATCCTTTCACACAAATCAATTGCTTTAATTTGGCCACAATGGTAACAAGATCTTTTTGATCTTCGATAACTTTATTAATATTTTTATAGGCTGAGGGGATCTCATCTAGGACGCCTTTATCCTTACGGCATTCAACACCGTTTGTTTCCCGCTCGAGATCATTTCGAGAGAATCTGCGCTTCGCTTCATGACGACTCATTCTCCGTCCCGCTCCATGAGAAGATGAATCATAAGAATCAAGATTACCCAAACCTTTTGTGATAAAACTCGAGACACCCATTGAACCAGGAATAATACCATACTCATCTTTGCCAGCTCGGGTGGCGCCTTTTCGGGTAACAAAGATCTTTTTTCCCTCACACTTTTCTTCGGCGACATAATTGTGATGACAATTAACTTCTAATAATTTGGGAATGGATTTCCCGTTATTAAGGATGCAGGCTATTTCGTTTAAAATACGATTCATCATTATCTCGCGATTCTTTCTAGCATAATCCTGGGCCCAAGTCACATCATGTAGATAATCCTCAAATTCTTTGGTTCCCTTCCTAAGAAATGCCAAGTCTCTATCCGGTAAATTAATTTTTCTTTCCTGCATCTCTTTTTTAGCAATATTTACATGGATATCAGCTAAAGCTTTTCCAATATGGCGGGATCCGGAATGAAGCATTATCCACACTTGATTATTTTCGTCGTAACAAATTTCAATAAAGTGATTTCCGCCGCCTAAAGAGCCTAGCTGTTCCAAAGCTTTTCTTTTGAGATCGCGAATGCCAGGATTTAAGTTTCTCCATTCGTTCCATCCAGGCCATTCCTTGGCATTATTATCTATTACCTTATTACCTTGGAAACCAACCGGAATAACCCGTTCAATTGCGGAACGAATTTCTGAAAGCTTACCTTCCAGGCTCCCTACATCAAGTGATAATTGACAGGCACACATCCCACAACCGATATCAACACCCACACAAGCAGGCATCACTTCGCGTTCAGTCGCAATGACGGAGCCTACCGGACATCCCCACCCTTTATGAACATCGGGCATAATAGAAAGGTGTTTAAAAAGGAACGAAAGAGAAAGAACATTTTCGACCTGGCGCATCGCTTCGGACTCAATATCATCAGTCCAAATCTTAGCCGTGTTTTTGCCTTTTTTGACTTCTTTAATAACCGGCATCAGAGCCACCTTTTCTTCAAAATAAGAGGTTATTATAAGAAAAGGAGTGCTTAGTGGATAGTAGATAGTGGATAGTAGATAGTGGTTAGTAATTAAGCGCTGGATTTTGAGAACTTACTTGTTCGGCTCTATGTTTAAGCTGCCGTTCAATTTTAATAAGATGTTTTTGAATGTCCGAGGTGTTAGCGTTCAATTTACCTAGCTTTTTGGTAAACGCAGAAATTTCAGATTTTATATTTACTAATTCCTTCTGAAAAGTCTCGGCCGCAAGTATATTTCGAGTTGTTATATCCTCAAGAGATTCCACTTTTTCGACGAGTTCGAGATAGGATGTTTTTAAAGCTTGCTGTTTATTTTTTTCGACTCCTAATTGCTGATACAAATAAAAACCGCCTAAGATGGTTGTCAAAATAAGAAAAAACATCAGAAAAAAGATAATTCCAGTAATTGGAGAGGATGAAGATTGTTTTTTCGCATTTGCAGCATTTTGGTTTTGAGCGCTCACCATCAAGGGGGTTGTTCTCCGCTCTCGTCTGCGTTTATTCCTTCCCTCCCCTTCAAGCTGCTCAATTATACGTGACATTTTTTCTCCTTACTTTTTAGCTGGGAGACTAGGATTCGGCTACTACGGTCGGACGGAGCCTCCCTGCGCAGCCCCACCTCGGCTGCTGGCGGCCGGTCTAACGACTAGCGGCCTTACCTCTCATAAGGTCGGCGCAACCTCGCTTCGAATCCTTTTATCAATATTAATTTAACAAATAGAAGGCTTCCTATTTGTTAAATTAAGCTGGGAGACTAGGATTCGAACCTAGACAAGCAGATCCAGAATCTGCTGTGCTACCATTACACCATCTCCCAAATAAGATTATTTTAAAAGAAGATCTAGTTCTTCGCGACCTTTTCCTGTTTTAAGAAATTTTTCTCTTTTTCTCGCTTCTGGTAATGTTCCATATTCTTCTTTGTAAATAAGCTGCCATGGCCGTCTACCGCTCGTATAACGACAACGACCTTGATTGTGTTCATTTAATCGATTGCAAATATCCGCGGTACAGCCTATATATCGGTTCTTAAACTCTTTGCTCCTTAAAACATATACAAAATAACTCATAAAAATTCATTTTAGAGGATTCTCCGCCTCAGGCGGATGCGCCTCTGGCGCAGAACCTAGACAAGCAGATCCAGAATCTGCTGTGTACTTCGCCGAAGGACGAATCCGTCCTCTGGCGGACATTACACCATCTCCCAAATAAGATTATTTTAAAAGAAGATCTAGTTCTTCGCGA